>CAIUDS010000311.1 GCA_903897985.1 uncultured delta proteobacterium | reverse complement strand
GAGCATGAGCAGGTTCATGAACTTGGCCACCTGCAGATCCTGATAAACCGGATCCGGAATCAATTTCCGCTCGCTAACTTTTCCTCTTCTCGGCATCGTCTCTTCCTTTTATTTTATGGGGTCAGGCACAAGGCCTGACGCTACACCGGTCAGGCATAAAGCCTGACGCTACTTGGGCCGCTTGGCCCCGTATTTGCTCCGGCCCTGTTTTCTGCCTTCCACTCCGGCCGCGTCCAAGGCGCCGCGGATAATGTGGTAGCGCACGCCTGGGAGGTCCTTGACCCTGCCCCCGCGGACCAACACCTGTGAGTGCTCCTGCAGGTTGTGGCCGACCCCGGGGATATAGGAGGTGACCTCGAGGGTGTTGGTCAGCCGGACCCGGGCGATTTTGCGCAGGGCGGAGTTGGGCTTCTTGGGGGTCATGGTGGTCACGCGCACGCACACGCCGCGCTTCTGGGGCGATCCCCGCAGGGCCCGCGACTTGCTTCTCCGGGAAAGCCTTTCCCTTCCTTTTCTGACCAACTGATTAATGGTCGGCATCCTTTACCTCTCCTACAGATTTAAACTAAATAGTTTAACGATTTTTCCCTTTTTGTCAACTCTTGCTCGCGGCCTCTTCGGCCGGCTCCACCGCCATCGCAATATCCACATCTCGATAAATTTCCATGCCGGTTCCCGCAGGGATGAGTCGGCCCACGATCACATTTTCCTTGAGTCCCCGCAGGTAATCAATCTTGCCATAGACCGCGGCCTCGGTGAGGGAGCGGGTGGTTTCCTGGAAGCTGGCCGAGGAGATGAAGCTGTCGGTGATGAGGCTGCCCTTGGTGATGCCGAAGAGACAGGGCTCCGCGGTGGCCGGTTTCTGTCCCTTCTTGATGATCTCCTGGTTGATGGCGTTAAAGGGCAGCTTTTCGACCAGGTCCCCGACCAGGAAGGTGGTGTCGCCGGGGTCAACTATTTTCACGCGCTTGAGCATCTGGCGGACAATGGTCTCGACATGTTTGTCATTGATGCGGACGCCCTGGAGCTTATAGACCTGCTGGATCTGGTCCACCAGGAACTTGCCCAGTTCTTTTTCCTTTTTGATGCTGAGGATGTCGTGAGGGTTGGGCGAGCCTTCGGTGAGCTTGTCGCCGGCTTTAACAAAGTCGCCCTTATGCACGGCAAAGGCCTTGCCCTTGGGGATGAGGTAGGTCTTGGGCTCGCCGGTGCCGGGACGGATGATGATGGCGCGCTTGCCTTTCTGCTCGGGGGCGAACTCGACCACGCCGTCAATCTCGCTGATGACTGCGGCCTTCTTGGGTTTTCGAGCCTCGAACAACTCGACCACCCGGGGGAGACCGCCGGTGATGTCCTTGGTCTTGGCGGTTTCCCTCGGGATCTTGGCGATGACATCTCCGGCGCTGACCTCCTGTCCCTCGGCCACGATCAGGTGGGCGCCGATGGGGAGGTAATAGCGGGCGAAGTTATCGGTTCCGGGCAGTTTGATGGTCTTGCCCTGGGAGTCTTTGATGGAGATGCGGGGCTGGAGATCGCCGCGCTTGGAGGGGATGATGACCTTGGTGGAAAGTCCGGTGCGCTCGTCGGTCTGGTCTTCCATCGTGACATGCTCGATCACATCCCCGAACTTGATTTTGCCGTGGACCTCGGTCAAGAAGGGCGTGGCATAGGGGTCCCATTCGGCGAGCAGGGTTCCGACCTTGACCTTCTGTCCATCCTTGAGCAGGAGCTGGGAGCCGTATTGGACGGGGAATTTCTCGCGTTCCCTCCCGTTCTCATCCTCGATAATGATCTGGCCGTTCCGGTTCAGGGCGACCTGGAGGTCTTTCTTGACCAGGGTTTTGAGGTCCACGAAACGGACGGTGCCGGAAGTGGCCGCGGTATGGGTTGACTGCTCGGCCTGTCCGGCGGCGGCGCCTCCGATGTGGAAGGTTCTCATGGTGAGCTGGGTTCCGGGCTCGCCGATGGACTGGCCGGCGATGACGCCGACGGCCTCGCCGAGGTGGACTTTGTGTCCGCGGGCGAGGTCGAGTCCGTAACATTCGGAGCAGACTCCCCAGGCGGCCTGGCAGGTGAGCAGGGAGCGGATCAGGACCCGCTCGATGCCTTCCTGCTCGATCTTGCGGGCGGCGTCTTCATCAATGTTTTCTCCGGCCTTGACAATGACCTTGCCGAGGTGGTCGCGGATTTCGCGGAGCGCGGTCCTTCCCACCACACGCTCGGAAATGGGGATGATGACCTTGCCGGCCTCATAGAGCGGGGTCATCTCGATGCCGTCCATGGTGCCGCAGTCCGGGATGGTGACCATGACATCCTGGGCGATGTCCACCAGGCGGCGGGTCAGGTATCCGGAGTTGGCGGTCTTGAGCGCGGTGTCGGCGAGACCCTTGCGGGCGCCGTGGGTGGAGACGAAATATTGGAGCACGGAGAGTCCTTCGCGGAAGGAAGCGGTGATGGGGGTCTCGATGATTTCTCCGCTGGGCTTGGCCATGAGTCCCCTCATGCCGCAGAGCTGCCGGATCTGCTGGCCGGAGCCGCGGGCGCCCGAGTCCACCATCATGTAAATGGGATTGAAGCTCTCGATGTCGGCCTCGGTCCCGTCGGGCATACGAACCTTATCCTTGGACAATTCCTTGGTCAGGGCGTCGGCGAGTTCCTCGGTGGCCTTGCCCCAGAGGTCAACCAGTTTGTTGTAGCGTTCGCCCGCGGTGATAACCTGGTTATGATACTGGCGCTCGAACTCGCGCACCTTGTCCTGGGCCTTTTTCAGGATTTCCTCTTTGCGCTTCGGGGTCTTGAGATCGTCAATGGCGATGCTCATTCCGGAGATGGTGGCAAATCTGAAGCCCAGGGTGCGGAGGCGGTCGCAGAGCAGGACGGTTTCTTTGAGGCCGGCCTGGCGATAGCAGAAATAGACCAGATCATCCAGTTCTTTCCGCTTCATCACCCGGTTGACCATTTCCAAGGAAATCTCTTTGGGGCAGATTTCAAAGAGGATGATTCTGCCGGTGGTGGTCTTGACCAGCTTTCCGTTCACGCGGATCTTGATCGGCGCGTGCACATCAATATCGCCCTGGGCATAAGCCATCTCGACCTCTTCGGTGGAGGAAAAGGCTTTTTCGGCGCCCTTGGCAAAGAGGTTCTCGCGGGTGAGATAGTAGATCCCGAGCACGATGTCCTGGGTAGGTCCGATGATGGGCTTGCCGTTGGCCGGGGACAGGATGTTGTTGGTGCTCATGATCAGGGCGCGGCTCTCGACTTGGGCCTCGAGGCTGAGCGGCACATGCACGGCCATCTGGTCGCCGTCGAAATCGGCGTTGAAAGCCTGGCAGACCAGGGGGTGGAGCTGGATGGCCTTGCCTTCGATCAGGAGCGGCTCGAAACCCTGGATACCGAGCCGGTGCAGGGTGGGCGCGCGGTTCAGGAGCACCGGATGCTCGCGGATGACCTGATCCAGAATATCGAACACAACCGGCTCTTCCTTTTCCACCATCTTCTTGGCGGCCTTGATCGAGGTGGCCAGGCCGCGTTCCTCGAGCTTGCTGAAGATAAAGGGCTTGAACAACTCGATGGCCATCTTCTTGGGCAGGCCGCACTGGTGCAGCCTTAGTTCCGGGCCGACCACGATCACGGTCCTGCCCGAGTAATCCACGCGCTTGCCGAGCAGGTTCTGGCGGAACCTGCCCTGCTTGCCCCGGAGCATGTCGGAAAGGCTCTTGAGGGGACGCTTATTGGGACCGGCCACGGCCTTGCCGCGGCGGCCGTTGTCAAACAGGGCATCAACGGCTTCCTGCAACATGCGCTTCTCGTTGCGGATGATGATCTCGGGGGCGTTCAGTTCCATGAGCCGGCGCAGGCGGTTGTTGCGGTTGATGACGCGGCGGTAGAGGTCGTTCAAGTCGGAGGTTGCGAACCTTCCGCCGTCGAGCGGGACCAGGGGCCGGAGGTCGGGCGGCAGCACCGGGATGCGTTCGAGCACCATCCAGTCGGGGCGGTTCTGGGAGCCGAGGAAAGCCTCGATCACGCGCAGACGCTTGGCCATCTTGAGCCGCTTGGCCTCGGAACGGGTGGTATGGAACTCGCCGCGGAGCTTGTTGCGGAGGGCCTCGAGGTCCAGGGTTTTGAGCATTTTCTTGAGGGTCTCGGCGCCCATGCCGGCTTCGAGCTTGCTGCCGTCGGCCAGGGCCTTGCGGAATTGATCCTCGGTGATGACCTCGGCCGGCTCGAATTCGGAGCTGCCCGGGTCGGTCACCACAAAGGCCTCGTAATAAATGACGCGCTCGACTTCCTTGGTGGAGATGTCGAGCAAAAGTCCGATGTAGCAGGGCAGGTTCTTGAAGAACCAGATGTGCGCGACCGGGGTGGCCAGATCAATGTGTCCGAGCCGGGACCTGCGCACGCGGCTGGGGATGACTTCGACCCCGCATTTTTCGCAGGTGATGCCGCGGTGTTTCATGCGCTTGTATTTGCCGCACAGGCACTCGTAGTCCTTGATCGGGCCGAAAATCTTGGCGCAGAACAGCCCGTCGCGCTCCGGCTTGAACGTGCGGTAGTTGATGGTCTCGGGCTTTTTCACCTCGCCGTGCGACCATTCCTTTATTTTGTCCGGGCTGGCCAGACTGATCTTGATCGCGTCAAAGCTGAGCGGTTTTTTCGGCTCTTCGAAAAGTCCGAACGCGAGATGTTTCACTTCTCAAACCTCCTTTTTAGGTTGAGATACGGTTTCTTCCTCGCTCTTTTTCAAAAGCTCCACATTGAGGGCCAGGCTCTGAAGCTCTTTAACCAGAACATTGAAAGACTCCGGCAGGCCGGCCTCGAATTCGTTGCGGCCCTTGACGATGTTCTCGTACATCTTGGTCCGGCCCTGGATGTCGTCGCTCTTGACGGTCAGGAATTCCTGCAGGGTGTAAGCGGCGCCATAGGCCTCGATGGCCCAGACTTCCATTTCGCCCAGCCGTTGCCCGCCGAACTGGGCCTTTCCGCCCAGGGGCTGCTGGGTGACCAAGGAGTAGGGGCCGATGGAGCGGGCGTGGATTTTCTCGTCCACCAGGTGGTGCAGCTTGAGCATATACATGTAGCCCACGGTCACTTCCTGGTTGAAGGGCTCGCCGGTCCGGCCGTCAAAGAGCACGGTCTGACCGGAGTCCGGCAGCATGCTTTCCTTGAGCAGGGCCTTGATCTCGACTTCCTTGGCCCCGTCGAACACCGGGCTCCGCATATACAGCCCACGGCACAGGCGCCGCGCCAGGCTCATCACCTGGTCGTTGCCGAGCTCGTCCAGCCATCCGTTCATGCGCTCCGAGCCGTAGCCGTAAATCTTTTTGATCCGCTTGCGGATCTGGTCCACATCATATTTTTCCTTGAGCACCTTCTCGATTTCCTCGCCCAGCTTGACGGAGGCCCAGCCCAGATGGGTCTCGAGGATCTGCCCGACATTCATCCGGCTGGGCACGCCCAGGGGGTTGAGCACGATGTCCAGCGGGGTCCCGTCCGGCAGATAGGGCATGTCTTCCTCCGGCAGAATCCGGCTGACCACGCCTTTGTTGCCGTGCCGACCGGCCATCTTGTCTCCCACGGCAAGTTGGCGCTTGATCGCCACATAAACCCGAACAATCTTGAGCACGCCGGGCGGCAAATCCTCTTCCTTGTAAAGGCGCTCAATCTTGTTCTGCACCAGCCTCTCCACCAATTGAATCTGGTCCAGGGTTTGATCCACCAGGTTGGTGAGTTCCATTTCCGGCTCGGGCTCGAGTTCGAGCGGCAGCTTGGCCCAGTATTCCTTGGGCAACTCGCGCAGCATTTCTTCATTGACCTCGGCGTCCTTCTTGAAGGTGATCTTGCCCTTGGCGTCCGAGAAGCGTTGCGCCAGTTTTTTCCCGCCGATCATCTTGAGCACCCGGCGCATGGTCTGTTCCTTGATGATGCGGATCTCATCCTCGCGGTCCTGGATCAGGCGCTCCTCTTCCACGCTCTTGATGCTCTTGCTCCGGGCATCCTTGCCCTGGCCCTTGCGCGAGAAGACCTTGGCCTCGATGGTGACGCCCTCGACCCCGGGGGGCACCCGCAGGGAGGAGTCCTTGACATCGCCGGCCTTTTCTCCGAAAATGGCGCGCAAAAGTTTTTCCTCGGGCGAAAGCTGGGTCACGCTCTTGGGGGTGATCTTTCCAACCAGGATGTCCCCGGGCTTGACCTCGGCGCCGATCCGGACGATCCCGCTTTCATCCAGGTCTTTCAAGACCTCTTCGCCCACATTGGGGATGTCCGGGGTGATTTCCTCGCGGCCCAGCTTGGTGTCGCGGGCCGTGCACTCGAATTCCTCGATATGGATGGAGGAAAAGGTATCCTGCTTGATCAGGCGCTCGCTGATCAGGATGGAGTCCTCGAAGTTGTATCCGCCCCAGGGCATGAATGCCACCAGGATGTTCCGGCCCAGTCCCAGTTCTCCGCCTTCGGTGCCGGGTCCGTCCGCGATCACCTGTCCCGCGGCCACTTTTTCGCCTTTCTTCACGATCGGCATCTGGTTGATGCAGGTGCCCTGGTTGGAGCGGCGGAACTTGATCATATTATAGATGTCCACCCCGTGGTCTCCGTCTCCGGAGACTTCGCTGGCTTCAATCACGACCCGGGTGGCGTCCACGCTGGCAACGATCCCGGCGCGTTTGGCCATGATGCAGGCCCCGGAGTCCTTGGCCACCATCTCCTCGATGCCGGTGGCGATCAGGGGGGCCTCGGTTTTGAGCAGGGGCACGGCCTGCCTCATCATATTGGAACCCATGAGGGCGCGGTTGGCGTCGTCGTGTTCCAGGAAAGGCACGAGCGAGGCGGCCACGCTGACGACCTGGTTGGGGCTGACATCCATGAGGTCTATTTCGCCGGGCGGGAAGAGGAGGAACTCGCCTTTACGCCGACCGTTGATCAGGTCTCCGACCAGCTTGCCGTTCTTGTCCACCGGGGCGTTGGCCTGGGCGATGGTATGGTTCTCCTCCTGCCAGGCGTTAAAATAGAGCACCTCATTGGAAACAATGCTGTCCTTGACCGTCCGGTAGGGGGTCTCGATGAAGCCGTAGTCGTTGACCCGGGCAAAGGTGGTCAGGCTGGAGATCAGTCCGATATTCGGTCCTTCCGGGGTCTCGACCGGGCAAATTCTTCCGTAATGGGTCGAATGCACGTCGCGCACCTCGAACCCGGCGCGCTCGCGGGTCAGTCCGCTGGGTCCCAGGGCGGAGAGCCGGCGCTTGTGGGTGATTTCGCTCAGGGGATTGGTCTGGTCCATGAACTGGCTGAGTTGGGAGGACCCGAAAAATTCTTTTACCGCGCCCATGACCGGCTTGGCGTTGACCAGCTCGTGGGGCATGAGGGTTTCGGCTTCCTGGAAACTCATCTTCTCCTTGATCGCCCGGGCCATGCGGACCAGGCCGATGCGGAACTGGTTTTCGAGCAGTTCGCCCACGCTTCTTACGCGGCGGTTTCCGAGATGGTCAATGTCATCCGGCTCGCCTCTGCGGTCTTTGAGGTCTATGAGATATTTGACCACGGCCATGATGTCTTCGCGGGTCAGGATATGGACATCCTCGGGGATGGAGAGCAAAAGCCGCTGGTTGATCTTCATGCGTCCCACCCGTCCGAGGTCGTAGCGCTCGGGGTTGAAGAACAGGCTCTCGAAGAGCTTGTCCGCGTTCTTCTGGGTGGCGGGGTCGCCGGGGCGGAGCCAGCGGAAGATTTCCAAACGGGCTTCCTCCGGAGTGGTGGCCTTGTCCATCAGCAGGGTGTCGCGGAGACTGGAACTGACCCGGATGTTGTCGAAAAAGATCAAATCGAACTGGGTGATGCCGTTTTTCTTGAGCGAGACCAGCTTTTCCTGGTCCAGTTCGTCGTTGGCCTCGAACAGCACCTCGCCGGTCTCGGAATCGAAGATGTCATGAGCCAGCACCCGGCCGATGATTTCCTCGTCCTCGATCCGGACCTGCTCGATCCGGGCTTCCTGCATCCGGCGCAGGTGGCTGGCCTTGATCTTCTTGCCCTTGTGAACGATGACTTCGCCGGTCTTGGGGTGCTTAATATCGGCGGCGGCCTGCTGTCCGTCCATGACCTTGGGATTGACCGATTTGTGGACGCGGCCCTTTTCAAAATAGATGCGCTCGGTCTGGTAGAAGAAATTCAAGAGCTCTTCGGTGGCGAACCCAAGGGCGCGCAGGAGGATGGTGGCGGGAAGTTTTCGCCGGCGGTCAATGCGGACGAACAGGATGTCGCGGTGGTCGAACTCGAAGTCAATCCAGGACCCGCGGTAGGGGATGATGCGGGCGTAGTAAAGGACTTTGCCCGAGGCATGGGTCTTGCCGTGGTCGTTGTCAAAGAACACCCCGGGCGAACGGTGGAGCTGGTTGACCACCACGCGCTCGGTGCCGTTGACCACGAACGTGCCCAGTTCGGTCATCAGGGGCATTTCCCCGAAATAGACTTCCTGCTCCTTGATGTCGCGCAGGGTGCGGATACCGGTCTGCTCGTCGAAGTTCCAGACCACCAGCCGGACCTTGACCTGGAGCGGCACCCCGAAGGTCATCCAGCGCTCGCGGCATTCGTTCTCGCTGAACTTGGGCAAGTCGAACCGATATTCCACGAACTCGAGCGAGCAATTCTCTTTGCCGTCCTTGATCGGGAACACGCTGTTGAAGACCGCCTGCAGCCCCTCGTTTTTCCTCGCTTCCGGCGAGGTCTCTTTCTGGAAGAATAGCTGATAACTCTTCTTCTGGATCTCGATCAGGTTGGGCATCTCCATCACCTGGGGAATGGTCGAGAAATCCAGACGCACCCGGTTGGGCAAGGCTTGTTTCTTCATTTAATTCTCCTGGGCTTAAAGGTTAGGTTCGCGCAAAGGCCTGCGGTCATTTAACCTCCACTTTCGCGCCCACCGCCTCCAGCTTCGCCTTGATCTTCCCCGCGTCTTCCTTGTTCACGCCTTCCTTGACATGACTGGGGATCTTCTCGACCAGTTCCTTGGACTCCTTCAGGCCCAGGCCGGTGATCTGGCGGATTTCTTTGATCACATCAATCCGCTTCTCGCCGACTTCCTTCAGGATCACGGTGAACTCGGTCTGTTCCTCAACCGCGGGCGCCGCGGCCGCGCCGCCGGCTCCGCCCGCAACCATGGCCACGGGCGCCGCCGCGGTGACCCCATAGCGAGTCTCGAACTTCTTGATGAACTCGCTGAGTTGAATCAAGGTCAACTGGTCAAAAAACTCCAACACCTGTTCTTCGTTAAACATCACTTTGTCTGTCACGGCCATATCCTCCTTCTCGTTTTCTTGTTATTTTTATGCCGGTTTCTTATCTTTTAACGCCGCCAAAAGCTGGGCCATCTTGGCTGACAAGGATTGCAGCAGCCACAGGAATTGGCGCGGCCCTCCCGAGATGCCCCCGGCCAGCTGGGACAAGAGTTCCTTGCGGCTGGGGAGCCGGGAGAGGGCGGAAAGTCCAGCCGGGTCAACCTTGCTTCCCTCCACGATGCCGCCCTTGAGCTTCAAATGATCGTATTTCTTGGACAACTCCACCAGGATTTTGGCCAAACCCGCGATGTCCTTCTGGTGCCATCCCAGGGCGGTGGGTCCTTCCAGGAAGGCCTCGAGGTCTTTCAAGCCCGCCGCCTTGGCCGCCAGCTTGATCAGGTTGTTCTTGATCACCCGGAAATCGCCGCCGCTCTGCTT
>CAIUDS010000310.1 GCA_903897985.1 uncultured delta proteobacterium | reverse complement strand
TCTACGAGTTGGCATTTGTTGATTTTGGCGGGGGTATCTTGGGGGCAATAGATGCTGATGCATGCCCAAGGAGTTTCATGTGCAAACTGGTGGTCGGAGAACATGGCGACCTCGAGGGCGAGATCTGGGTCGAGAGCGCGGTGATCAGCGGCCGGGTCAAGGGCAACATCAACGCCAAGGGCAACCTCGAGCTTCAGCCCGGCGCCCGCATCTCGGGCAATATCAACACCCCCACCCTCTCGGTCGCGGAAGGCGCGGTCTTCGACGGCCAGTGCCTGATGACCACCATGAACGCCGCCTCCAAAGCCGGGATGGACGCCGCGCTCCTCGAGTCGCCACCGCCCGGGCCGATCTAAAACGGGGATTGGGGATTAGGGGCTGGGGGTTAGGCAATGCTTCGCCAACCCCCAACCCCCAACCCCTAACCCCTAACCCCGGTAATATATAATGAAGCACTTCTCGAAAATCCTGTTCCTATTCTTGATCCTTTGGGTATCCCTCCCCCTGGGCGCAAGCGCTTCTCAAGGCCAAGCGCCGGTCTGGGACCCGCCGCTTGGGAGCGTGTCCGGGTTCGCGCTCATGCTATTGGCCATCGCGCTCATCCCGCTGCTCGCTCCAAAGTTCTGGGAAAAAAACCGGAACAAGGCCATCGTATCTTTCGCCCTGATCATCCCCTTCGGCGGCTTCATCCTGCTCCACGACCCCAAGGCCCTGGTTTTCGAACTGCGCGAATATTTTTCCTTTATCGCGCTCCTGGGCGCCCTGTTCGTGATCTCCGGAGGAATTTATCTCCATGGCCACATCTTTCCGAGGCCCCGCAACAACCTGGTCCTGCTTTTGATCGGCACCCTGCTCGCCAGCGTGATCGGCACCACCGGCGCGGCCATGCTCATGATCCGGCCCCTGATCGCGGCCAACACCGACCGCAAACATGTTCAGCACACCATCGTCTTCGCCATCTTCCTCATCGCCAACATCGGCGGCCTGCTCACCCCGCTCGGAGACCCGCCCCTCTACATGGGCTATCTCCGCGGCGTCCCGTTCCTCTGGACCCTCCGGCTCTGGCCCATGTGGCTCCTGACCTCCATTATCGTGCTCCTCATCTATTACCTGATTGACCGCTACTATTGGGCCAAGGAATCCGAGGCCTCCAAAAAATGGGAGCAGAAATACGCGCTCCCGCTCAGCATGCACGGCAAGATCAATTTCCTCTGGCTCCTCGCCATCGTCGCCATCATCTATTTCGGGGTGAAAAGCCCCTTCCGCGAACTGGGCATGCTCGCGCTCTGTCTCATTTCCTGGTTCACCACTCCCAAGGGCGTGCGCGAGGCCCATAAGTTCACCTTCGCTCCCATCCTCGAAGTCGCCATTTTATTCGCCGGAATTTTCGTCACCATGGTCCCGGCGCTGCTCCTGCTCGAACACCACGGCAGCTCGATGGGAGTCACCAAACCCTGGCAATTTTTCTGGCTCGCCGGCGGATTGTCATCCTTCCTTGACAACACGCCCACTTATTTGGTATATTTAAGCTTGGCGGAATCACTCAACTTACCACTAGAAGTTCCTCTGCTTTCGGGATCGGGAGTCAGTAACATTATTTTAGCGGCAATCTCGTGCGGCGCGGTCTTCATGGGCGCGAACACCTACATCGGCAACGGGCCCAACTTCATGGTCAAGGTGATCGCCGAGGAAAACAGCGTCAAGATGCCGTCGTTCTTTGGATACATGCTCTGGTCCGGGGCGATTTTGATCCCGGCCTTTATTTTGATCACTTGGATATTTTTTATTTGATTCCCCGGCAAAAGTCGGCTAAAAGATTGGGACGATAAAAACGAGAAAGGGTGAGCGAATGATTAGTCTTAACTATAGCTTATTCGTGGAAATCATCTTGTTCCTGGCCATGGTCGTTTTCCTGCAAAGGTTCCTGTTCCGGCCCC
>CAIUDS010000309.1 GCA_903897985.1 uncultured delta proteobacterium | reverse complement strand
GGGGTCGTTCCTTTCAGGTGATCTTCTGGGGCGTGCCTCAAACAACAATTCCTTCGCATGCGAAGGATCTAACATAAATCGGGCAAAAAGTTGTCCAACCAATGGGGGGAACCTCACAGACAGTCAATCGACTGCTCGCAAAGCTGCATCAGGCAAGGTTCTACAGGGATGACGCATCCGCACGGCGAACTTATACTCCTAAGCTCACCTTATACATCTCAAACCGATGCAATCTGAAGTGTGTGCATTGCTACGCGTCTGGCGGAGAGCCCCTCCCTTCCGAACTCACGACTGAGGAATTACTAGATCTTATCGACCAGTATAGCTACATAGCGAAAGCCGGTGAGGTTACCATATCTGGCGGCGAGCCAACACTCCATCAAGACCTTGACCGTATTCTTAGAGCCGTCATAGAGCGCGGCCATCGTTCTGTGCTCTTCACTAACGGAACTACGAATGGCGGAGGGATGGGATGGATTTCTTTGGGCCGAATCGTCAATGTAGTGCAACTTAGTATCGATGCGTTTGACCAGCCCACGAATGATCAGATCCGAGGCAGGGGAACCTTCATGAAGATTCTCAAAACCTACGAGACGCTGTATCAAACGCCTACACAGATCCGCCTTTCGGTCTGTGCCATGCCCCAGAATATCGACTCTTTGCGAACCGGTTTGCTTCCATTTCTGAACCAGTATGATCCGCAAAAGAAGATAGGTCTCATCTTGTCACCCACTGTTGTTGCTGGGCGAAACGATGCTGGCATTTATGCTTTCGACTATCCTGAGCTACAGAAAGCGATCGGCGACTCTTTGGACGAAATATGGCAGTCGGGATGGCGGTTTCCAAACACATTCCAGAGGAATGATCACCAACCACGCTGCGGAATCGGTTCATCTATTCTTATTATGCCTGACGGCGGCTACCGGGCATGCACCTTCGCGCCCATCAGCGGGAATGTAAGGAAACAAAGCCTTGCAGATTGGTACTCAGCTACCCAGAAGCAACTTGAACTTTTCAATGTGGACAATATCGAGATGTGCAAGGATTGCGACCTCCGCCATGTCTGCCTCGGCGGTTGCGTGGTCAAGATGGGGCATCGCGTTAGGTGCACGAGTTCTGGCCCATGTACCCCTGCTAACAGGAGCTTCTACTATGAAAAACTTGTGCGCGAATCTATGGTTTTATTCCGGGAGAACTAGGAACCATACAAAAAACAAAAAGGAGGTGAGCAAGCATGGAGGAAAAATGTCAAGTTCTGACGGTTGATGTCCCCGAAGAGCCCGTCTACGACGGATATGCGGATGTCAACATCAACCTCGGCTCCGGTGTTGGAGCCGGCCGTTCCGGCTGCTGCAGTTGCTGAGGTATCAAAGGGAGGGCTGCCAATCATCCGGTTGGCAGCCTTTCTACTTATGGTTTTGCTAATAGGGTTGCAACATTAAATATATCTGGCAACTTTCTTGAAGGGAATGGGCAAAAAGCTCTAGCTGGATGGCAGATTCAGCTTTTTGTTGATGATTTTTTGGGCAGGTTCGGCCACCAGACCAGGGCGAGCGCAACCGTGAGCACGATGAGCACCGCGCCGCCGATCATGGCCTCGCGCGTGCGGCCCATGACCAGGAGCACCGGCACGGTGTAGAGCACAGTGAGCCAGGGCACGGCAATGCTGACAGAGAGCAGGTCGGTCCGGAACAAAGTTTCTTTGTGAAAGGACGGATCCTGCTCGGTAACCATCTGAGCGATTTTGTCCCAGAGGCCCGCGGGTTGGACCGTGCGATAGAAATGCTTGAGCGTCTGCAAATCGGTCTCGGGCGTGAGCAGGGTGACGATGATGGTGATGGCCATGACGGTCAGGGCGAGCGCGGGGAAGGTTACATAGATGGGCTCATTGAACAGGCCGGTTTTTTCGAGGATGACCTGGAGGAGGGAAAGGACCATGCCGGTCATGGTTCCGGCGAAATATCCGTAGCCGTTGAGCCTTGCCCAGTACCAGCGCATGACATTGGGGATGAGCACGCCGGCGCCGAGCGTGACCATGATCCAGGTGAGCATGGTGTTGATGGAGGTGGCGTAGAGCGAGATGGCAATGCCCACGAGCACGAACGCGGACGAGGCGAAGTAGCTCGCGCGGACCAGTTCATGCTCGGCGGCCTTCGGCCGGAGGTAGCGCTGATAAACATCGCGCACCACATAGCTGGCGCCGCCGTTGACCATGGCGCTGAACGCGCCCATGAAGGCCGAGAGCAGGGCGGCCATGACCAGGCCGCGCAGGCCCGAGGGCAGGCTGTGCGCGACCACCAGGGGCAGAACTTTTTCCGGGTCGGTGGTGATCTGCTTGAGCAGTTCGGGCGCCGCGGAAATGCCGGTGATGCCGAGGAGCGCGACGCCCGCGGCCATGGGGAAGCGGACGGTGTGGAACACGCCCCAGAGCATTCCGGTCTTGGACGCCTCGCGGGGGTTGCGCACGGCCAGGAATTTCTGGAAATCGGAAAGCTGCTCCGGGCCGCTGGCGCAGAGCAAAAGCCCCTTGGCGACATAGACGATGGTGATCAGGCCGAACAAATAATAAAGAGAGTCCGTGGGGATGTGATAGATCGAATCCGGGGAAACCGCGCGCGCCATGGTCCAGCGCGGCCATACGCTGAACCAGTCCGGCGGAGGCGGCGCGGCCAGCGACCCGGTCTGAAAGGCGCGAAAGCCGAGATAGGCGATGATGAGGGCGCCGGTGGTGAGGATGATGGTCTGGAAGAACTCGACGATGATCATGCCGCGGAACCCGCCCACCACCACATAGATGCCGGTGACGCCGATGATGAGCACGGCGCAGACATGGGCCGGATCAAATGGGAGCCGGCGGACAAAGGGCATGAACTCGACGCCGAACTTGCCCATGCCCACCGCGGTGTAACCGAGGAACGCGGCGATGGTGAGGATGGCGTAAAGGGTGTAGGAGAGTCGGGCGAGGTCGCCCTGGCGGCCGGAGCCGAAACGCGTGACCATCCATTCCGAGCCGGTCATCACGCCGGAGCGGCGGATCCATTTGCCCATGTAGGCCATGTAAAAGGCCGCGATGATGAATCCCCAGACGAACTGGACCCACATGGCGCGGAGCCCGAGGACCACGAACAGGGACACGATCCACATCGTGCCGGTGATGTCGAAGTAGGATGACGAGCCGGACATGGCCAGCATCCACCAGGGCATCGAGCGCTTGCCCAGGAAATAGGATTCGATGCCCGCGGCGGACTGACGCTTGAAATAAAACCCGACCGTGAGGATGAGCAGGATGTAGATGGCCAGGATCAGGCTGTCGAAACCGGAAAAAATCATGCTGCCATTGAATACCCGCGTGGAAAAGGTGTCAAGCGCGATGACGGCCAAATGACCTGAGCTTGCGCGGAAAAGATTTTCGAAATTAAAATTGACGCGACCATTTTCACCGTGTTTTACTATGATATAATGGCGGGAATCCATTCAGGAGGATATAACCATGGCCGATGACACAAAACTTGGGAGTTTGCCCGTGCTTTCGAATCAGGGCGGGATCAAGCATTTCGAGCATGGCGTGCACCTGCTCCAGTTGTGGGCGAACATCTGCATCCTCGAGACCGACGAGGGCGTGGTGCTGTTTGACACCGGCTTCGAGTTCAACGGGCCGCGCATCATGCAAGAAGTTGGTGCGATCACGGACCAGCCCATCCGTTACATGGTCTATGGCCACGGCCATGCCGACCACGCGTTCGGCTCCGGCTGGCTGCTCGATGACCTGCAGAAACGCGGCGCGCCCAGGCCCACGATCATCGCGCACGAAAACCTGCCGCTCCGCTTCGACCGCTACCAAGAAATGCTCGCATATCACGAACACATCAACCGCATCCAGTTCGCCATCCCGGACAACCTGCCCGCGTTCGCCCGGCGTTACACCTATCCGGACCTGACCTATCGAGAGGCCATGAGTTTCAAGCTGGGCAAGGTCACCTTCGAGCTCCGCCACGCTCAGGGCGAGACCGACGATTGCACCTGGCTGTGGATCCCGGAGGCCAAAACCGCGTGCGTCTCCGACTTGTGGGTGTGGTCGTGTCCCAACATCGGCAATCCCTTCAAGGTGCAAAGATACGAAACCGAATGGGCGAAAGCCCTGGAGGAGATCGCAGGCCGCGAACCCGAGTTGCTCCTGCCCGGACACGGCCCCGCCATCTCGGGCCGCAACGAAATCAAGGATGCCTGCCTCACCGTGGCGCGCGCGCTCAGGTTCCTCCATCAAGAGGTGGTGAGCCGTCTGAACCAGGGCCAATGGCAGGAGGAAATCCTTAACAACTTCGCCTGGCCGGAGGAATTCGCCCAAAGTCCCTGGCTCGCTCCCATTTACGGCCATCCTTACTTCATTGTCCAGGGCATTCTCCGCCGCTATCACGGCTGGTATGACGGCAATCCATCTCATCTTTTTCCAGCGCCCAGTTCGGCCATTGCGGCCGAAGTGCTCGGCTTGGCCGGCGATCAGGAAAAAGTGCTGAGCCGGGCCCGGGCTTTGAAGGAACAGGGACATACGCAACTGGCGCTCCACCTGGTGGATTTTTTAATTCAAGCCCGCGACCAGCCGGACCGCTCCGCACTAGAGCTTAAGGTGCAACTGCTGGAGGATTTGGCGGGCAGGGAAAAAAGCCTGATCGCCCGGAACATCCTGCTCGGGGGCGTGAGACAAATCAAGAAGCAACTGGAACCGAAAAAATAACGGCTTTAGCCTGAAGCGGTCACTCTTTTTGCGGGACGCCGCCGAAGCGTGCGAGCGCCGCGGTGGCAGTCAGGATGAGAAAGAAAGCGATCAGCCGCAACGCCATCTGGCCGGCATCTTTGGGCAGGGTCTCGCCCAAGACCGCCATCCCGCCCACGATGGCCACCACCTTGTTCGTGACCTGTTGCACCGGCACCACCACCAGGGCCTTGCCGGCGCGGAACCCGAGTTGCACCACCGCAATTCCCAAAATGTTGCCCGCGATCACCAAGGGCAGGAGGGCGCCGAACCCGATTAGACGCCGCCGGGCCATCTCCGCGGCCTGGTCCGCGACGCTCAAGGTCTGGGCCAGGTTGCTTTCATCCAGGTAGTTGAACATGGCTTTGATGTAAAACGAGCCCAGCCCGATCAGCAGGCCGGCCAGAATGCCGAGCAAAACATCGGCCCGGACCAGCCTGCCGGTGGCCCGCCTTCCGAAGTAGTAGAGCGCGAGGGAGATCAAGGCCAGGAGCGCGGTGAGCAGGAAAAGATGTTTGCCCGCCGGCGCGGAGGTGGACTGCTCTGAACCTGCGGACAGCCCCAAGAGCACGATCCCGGCCAGCATGGCGCCGAACGCGGCCCACTCGAGCGCGCTGATTTTCTCGTGAAGATAAAACACGCTGAACAGCGCAAGCGCCGCCATGCCCGCGCCCAGCGCCGGCTGGACCATCGAAATCGGGGCGAACTTGACCGAAACAAAATAAAGGCCCCAGCCCGCGGTCATGATGATGATGCCCGCGCGCCAGAGCGGCACGCGGAACAGCGAGCCGTTTTCACCCGCGGCTTTTTTCGCCGCGGCCAGGGTAGAGCCCCGCTTCTGCAGGGCAAAGCCGCTGTTGATCATGACCGCGGCCATGATCGCCATTACGATCGCAATCCCGATCGGCATCCGGCGCTTCCTCCCCAGGGGATCACTTCCAGATCTTTCAGGCGCGGCCTGCTCGGCGACCCGGACCTCGAATTTTTAGAAGGGGGCGCTCCAGCTTGGAGCCATTATCTGGTGCGAGGAGGGGGAATTGAACCCCTTTGGAAAAAATTTCCAGGATGGACAAAACCCCGACAACTCCGCCGCAGAAACCGCGCAAATCCGCACAGAATCTAGCGATGAGCGGGGTGCGGGTATCGGTCCTGATTACAACTCCGTTACACTTCCCGAACACTTCCCCGACACTCCTTTGCACAAAAAGTGTGCTCTATGTGTGCACAAGAATTCTCTTCAGTTCTCATCCGAACTGGAGCTTATCATAAAAACTTGGCCCTGTCTCTCTGATGAGGCCAAGGGAAAAATCAGGGCAGTAATCTCCAATAAGGAGGAAGAAAAATGAAGATCAAAGAAGTGACTCCGAAAAAATTTGCCTGCATAGCCGGAGGTTGCCCGGCTGTTTTCGAGACGGACAGGGGTACTTACCTAGTCATCGGGACCAAGCCCGGTTGATCTGCCGGGCGAAAGCCGTCACAATATTTATTTATAATGTCAGAACCTTCCCGAAATGTCCGCGCTTTTTTACGGAACGCCGGACCTGTTTTCACATCTTCAAGAGATCATTAAGAATTTTTAATGGTTTTCCGCCGCTCCCAAAGCGATTGCCTTGCTGCCGTCGCCGTCACACCATTATCCTGGCGCGGCTTGTGAAATATGGGGTTCAAACCGATCTCGGATTAAATATTGCTAATTCTAATTTTTATGTCGTCAAAAACTAAACCCCTTGACTTGATTGGCAGCCCCTGAAATTAGAAGATTTTTCCAATAGTTTCGGGCTAAGATTAATAATCTTTAATAAAACTGGCCTTTACATTAAACCGCGATTAAATCCAGATTAAATGTTGATTAGAAACGATTTTTTGCTTGACAATAGCAAAACTGATTAACTAATATAGGAATCGTAAAGTGGAGCAGTTCAATATTTCAGGCATCCAGTTGGGCTACATTAAAAAAGCTTAATGCAATGGCTACTATAGAGACGACAAATTATGGAAGACCACAATCTTTCCGCCGAGGAAAAGTTTGGAGCTGGAGGCTTACGCTTCCGGCTTTTCTTTTTGCCGATTTGGAATTCAACCCCATCCCAGAACAAGGAGGACTAAAATGCAGGCGGTAACTCCCTATCTCGAGGTGACGGATGCGATCATGGAAGCGGGCGGAGAGAAACTCAAGACCTGTCTCCAATGCGGCGCTTGCACCGGGTCCTGCCCTTGGGCGCCGGTCAACGGCTTCAGTGTGCGCAGCATGATCCGGCTGAGCCAGTTCGGGCTGGAGGGGATCGAGAAGATGATGTGGGAATGCTCGACCTGCAAGCAGTGCGAGGTGCGCTGCCCGCAGGGGCTTCCGATCATAGATGTGGTCAAGGCCGCGCGCACGGTGTTCAGCCAGGGCGGCCTGCTGCCGGGCCCGCTCCGGAATGTGGTCGGGTCGCTGGTGAGCAAGGGCTGCCCCTGGGGGGGCGAGAAGGAGGTCCGCTACGACTGGATGGCGGGAAGACCGGTTCCGGACTTCGGGCCGGACAAGGAAAACCTTTATTTCACCTGCTGCACCTATGCCTACGATCCGAGGAACCGGAAAGTGGGCGAGGCCACGGTGGAGGTTTTGAACAAGGCCGGGCTGTCCTGGGGCGTGGTCAAGACCGGCGAGGTCTGCTGCGGGGAAGCCGTGAACAAGATGGGCGAGACGGAATTGTTCGGCAAATTGAAAGACACCAACCACAAACTCTTTGTGGACCATAAAGCCACCAGCATCATCACCGGTTCCCCCCATTGCTATCATACCTTCACCAAGGAATATCCGGGCGGATACAAGGTCCGCCATATCTCCCAGGTCCTGGCCGATGCCGTTGACTCGGGCAAGCTCAAGCTCTCCAAGTCGCTCCTTAAAAAAATCACCTTCCATGATCCCTGCTATTTGGGACGGCATAACGGCATTTATGACGAGCCGCGCGCGGTGCTCAAGGCCATCCCGGACGCGGAGTTCGTGGAGATGCCGAGGAACCGCGAAGACAGCCTTTGCTGCGGAGGCGGGGGCGGCAAGATCTGGATGGAAGTTCCCGCGGGCGAACGGCTGAGCGACTTCCGGGTCCAGGAAGCCATTGACACGGGCGCGCAGATTCTGGTGGTTGACTGCCCCTACTGCCTGACCAATTTCGAGGACAGCCGGAAGGTGTTGAACGCGGAGGACAAGATTCAGGTGATGGACCTGGTCGAGCTGGTGAAAACGGTGATCTGAATTTTTAGTTGTGCGCAGGCAAGAGTGCCTGCGCCCCGAAACACGCAAGCCAAGGAGAGAGGACATGGCGAAGATTACAAAGAAACCGGACAAGGAAAAGATCGGGGTGTTTCTCTGCCATTGCGGGACCAACATCGCGGGGGTGGTTGACATCCCGGCGCTGGCGGGCTACACCCGGGACCTGCCCGGGGTGGAGATGGTGGATGAATACAAATTCATGTGCAGCCAGCCGGGCCAGGACCTGATCAAGGATTCGATCAAGAAGCACAAACTGACCAAGGTCATTGTGGCGGCCTGCTCGCCCTTGATGCACGAGAACACTTTCCGCAAGGCCTGCGAGGAAGCCGGACTGAACCGGTATTGCTTTATCATGGTCAACAACCGGGAGCACAACTCCTGGGTGACGGAGGACAAGGCGCTCGCGCTGCAGAAGGCCAAAGACTTGATAAGGGGAGCCGTGGCGCGGGCCTTCTGGCTCGAGCCGCTCGAGGTCAAGGAAGTCGGCGTG
This sequence comes from uncultured delta proteobacterium, assembly GCA_903897985.1. Classification (GTDB taxonomy): domain Bacteria; phylum RBG-13-61-14; class RBG-13-61-14; order RBG-13-61-14; family DRUE01; genus CAIYYW01. The sequence goes on along the minus strand of CAIUDS010000309.1, from coordinate 22,071 downwards.
AATCCCAATGTCCTGATCCTGGGCGGCGGCATCGCCGGCATCCAGGCCGCGCTCGATCTGGCCGAGTCCGGAAGAACCGTCTATCTGGTCGAACGCGAGCAGAGCATCGGCGGGAACATGGCCAAGTTCGACAAGACCTTCCCCACCCTGGACTGCGCGGCCTGCATCCTGACCCCGAAGATGGTGTCGGTGGGGCAGCATCCGAACATCAAGCTCTGGAACTACGCCGAGGTGGACGAGGTTTCCGGCTTTGTCGGCAACTTCAAGGTAAAGGTGAGACACAAGGCCACCAGCGTGAACTTCGAGAAGTGCACCGGGTGCGGCATCTGCCAGGAAAAATGCCCGGTCAAGCGGCCGAGCGAGTTCGACGAGGGACTCGGGAACCGCAAGGCCATCTATACCCTGTTCGCCCAGGCCGTGCCCAACAAGCCGGTCATTGACCGGGTCAACTGCACCTATTACATCAAGGGCAAATGCAAGGTCTGCGAAAAATTCTGCGAGCCCAAGGCCATTGACTTCGAAATGAAGGACTCGGTCGAGGAGATCGAGGTCGGGAGCATCATCCTGGCCACCGGGTTCCATCTCTGGGAAGCCGGCCAAATGCCGGAACTGGGTATGGGCAAATATCCCAATGTGCTCACCAGCCTCCAGTTCGAGCGCATGTCCAATTCCTCCGGACCCACCCTCGGCAAGATCCTGCTCAAAGACGGACGCGAGCCCGAGAGCGTTGCCATCCTCCATTGCACCGGCTCCCGCGATGTCAACTACCACGAATACTGCTCCCGCGTCTGCTGCATGTATGCGCTCAAGTTCGCCCACCTGATCAAGGAAAAGACCAAGGCGCATGTCTACAACTTTTATATTGACATGCGTTGTTTCGGAAAGGGGTATGAGGAGTTCTACCACCGCCTGCTGGAGGAAAATGTGACCTTTATCCGGGGCAAGGCCGCATCGGTGACTGACCGCGCCGAGAACGAGTCCGAGTCGGGCAAGCTGATCGTGATGGGGGAGGATACGCTCTCCCAGAAACTTCTGCGCCTGCCCGTGGACATGGTGATCCTGACCAACGCCATTGAGCCGCAACTGGACGCCCAGGAGGTCGCGCGCAAATTCAAGATCTCCTGCGCCGGCGGCGGCTTCTTCCTCGAAAAGCACCCCAAGCTCGCCCCGGTGGCGACGGCCTCGGACGGCGTTTTCATCGCCGGGGCCTGCCAGTCTCCCAAGGACATCCCGGACACGGTGGCGCAGGGACAAGCCGCGGCTTCCGCGGTGTTCGCCCTCACCCAGCGGGGCAAGGTCGAGCTCGAGGCCACCACCGCGATCGTGGACGAGGAACTCTGTTCGGGGTGCGAGATCTGCCTGAGCCTCTGCCCCTATCAGGCGATCAGTCATAACGCCGAGAAAAAGATCAGCGCCATCAACGACGCGCTGTGCAAGGGCTGCGGGACCTGCGCCGCGGCCTGCCCGAGCAAGGCCATTTTCGCCAGACATTACACTAACCAGCAAATCCTTGCTGAATTAGAGGGGGTCTTAAATGAACGGATTTGAGCCGAAAATCGTAGGTCTGGTCTGCCAGTGGTGCACTTATACCGGCGCCGATCTGGCCGGGACTTCCCGCAAGAAATATTCGCCCAACATCCGGCTGATCCGGATGATGTGCTCGGGACGGGCCGATCCCGCATTCGTGCTCAAGGCCTTCGAGATGGGCGCGGACGGGGTCCTCGTCGGCGGCTGCCACCCCGGCGACTGCCATTACATCGAGGGCAATTACAAGACCCTCCGCCGCATGCTCCTGACCAAGCGCCTGCTCGGACAACTCGGGATCGAGCCGGAGCGGCTGCGGCTCGAATGGATCAGCGCGAGCGAGGGCGAGCGGTTCGCGGAGGTGGTGGACGAGTTCACGGACCAGGTCCGGAAATTGGGTCCGGCCATGGTCAGCCCGGAGCGGATGAAGACCACCCACGCGTATCCCGGAAAAATCCTGGTGATTGATGACGAGGAGATTGTGGGGAAGAGTTGCGACCGGATCCTCACCCCCGCGGGATACACGGTGGAGTATGTGACCAACCCGAAAAAGGGCGTGGAAAAAGTGTTGGCCGGGAATTATGACCTGGTGCTCCTGGACCTCCGGATGCCGGAGATGGACGGAGTGGAAGTGCTGAAGCGGATCAAGGAGAAGCGGCCGGAGGTGGAGGTGGTGATCATCACGGCTTACAGCTCGGTGGACACCGCGGTGGAAACCCTGAAGACCGGGGCCAAGGATTATGTGCCCAAGCCTTTCACCCCGGACGAGCTCAAGGATGTGGTGAATAAGACGCTCCATCCCCAAAAGCAAGCGTAAAGGAGAAGATCAATGGCAAAACTTAAAATCGCGAAATACTGGGCGGACGGATGCGGCGGCTGCGATGTGAGCCTGCTCGACACCGACGCGAAGATCCTGGAGGTGGCCGCGATCGCGGACATCGTGTTCTGGCCGATCGCGGTGGACGGCAAATACTCGGATTTGGAGGCCGCCAAGCCGGGCGAAATTGACATCACCTTTTTTAACGGCGCCATCCACACCGCGGAGCACGAGCATATCGCCCAGCTCATGCGCGAAAAATCGAAAATCATGGTTGCCTACGGGTCCTGCGCCTGCATGGGCGGCATCCCCTCGCTTGCCAACACCACCGACCGCGAGAGCATCTTCGAGACGGTCTATCACCTGGCGCCCAGCAACGACAACCCGCGCGGGGTCGAGCCGCAAACGCGCACCAAGGTGCCCGAGGGCGTGCTCAGCCTGCCCATGCTTTACGAGCGGGTGAAGCGGCTGGACGAATGTGTTGAGGTGGACTACTACCTGCCCGGATGCCCGCCTTTTTACAAGCGGGTGGCGGATGTGATTGATGTGATCGCCTCGGGCAAGCTGCCGCCCAAGGGAAGCGTGGTGGGCGCGAAGGACAAGGCCTTGTGCGAGGAATGCCCGCGCGAGCGCCACGAGAAGAAGGTCAAGGAGTTCAAGCGGCCGCAGTTCGCGCAGGATGACGGCAAGACCTGCCTGCTCGAACAGGGGATCGTGTGCGTGGGCGTGGCCACCCGGGGCGGGTGCGAGGCCCGCTGCATCAACGCCAACATGCCCTGCCGGGGATGTTATGGGTTGCTGCCCGAGGCCATGGACCAGGGCGCCAGCGCCCTTTCCGCGGTCGCCTCCATCATTGACTCGAACGACCCGAAGGAAATTGAAAAAGTGGTGAACCAGATCGCGGACCCGCTGGGGACCTTTTACCGCTTCGGCCTGCCCCAGCAAAGGGTGAGAATTTGAGTAGCGGCAGGCCTTGTGCCTGCCCAGGAAGAATTTGAGGAGGTTGAAAAATGGGAAAACGATATACCATTGATCCGATCACGCGGCTGGAAGGGCATGGCCGCATAGACATCTTCACCGATGACGACAACAATGTCACCAACGCCTACCTCCAGATCCCGCAGTTGCGCGGGTTCGAGAAATTCTGCCAGGGCCGGCCGGTGGAGGAAGTCCCCCGGATCGTGACCCGTCTGTGCGGGGTTTGCCCGGAGGCGCATCATCTCTGCAGCGCCAAGGCGGTGGACGCGGTCTATGGGGTGGAGCCGCCCAGCGCGGCCAAGAAGCTCCGCGAGCTCATGTATATGGCCCATTTTGTCCATTCCCATATCGCCCACTTCTACGCGCTCGCGGCCGCGGACTTCGTAATGGGCCCGACCAGCAACCCGGCCGAGCGCAACATCCTGGGCGTGGTGGGCAAGGTCGGACTCAAGATCGGCGGCGAGGTGATCAAGCAGCGGAGCAACGCCCAGAAGGTGCAGGAGATCATCGGCGGAAAAGCCACCCATCCGGTATGCGCCCTTCCGGGCGGGATGAGCCGTCCGATCACCGAGGATGAGCGGGAACTGATCGAGACCATGGGGATTCAGGCGGAGGAGTTCGCAATCTTCACCCTGGACCTGTTCCAGGATGTGGTGCTCAAGAATGCCGCGTATGTGGATGTGATCAAAAGCCCGGCATATCAGCTTAATGTCCATAACATGGGCCTGGTGGACGCGAATAACAAGGTCAATTTCTACGATGGCAAGGTCCGGGTGGTGGACACCAATGGCAAAGAAATGTTCAAATACAGCCCGAAGGAATATCTGGACTTCGTGGCCGAGCACACCGAATCCTTTTCCTATCTCAAATTCCCGTTCCTCAAAAAGATCGGCTGGAAGGGCTTAGAGGAAGGCCAGGACTCCAGCGTCTATTGGGCCACTCCCCTTTCGCGCCTGAACGCCGCGGACGGCATGGCGACTCGACGCGCGCAGGGACATTATGAAATTTTCTTCAAGGCCCTGGGCGGAAAGCCGGTCAAGGCCACGCTCGCCACTCATTGGGCGCGACTGATCGAACAGCTATACGCCGCGGAAAGATGGCTGGAACTGGTTCGGGATCCCGAGATTACCAGCACCGAGCTGCGCGCGGACCTGACCGGAAAAATCCCGCATGAAGGCGTGGGAATCCTCGAGGCCCCGAGAGGCACCCTGACCCACCATTATGTCACCGACGAAAACGGCATGGTGCAAAAGGTCAACCTGATCGTGGGCACCACCAACAACTATGCGCCCATTTCCATCTCCATCAAAAAGGCGGCCCAGGGATTGATCAAGAAGGGCGCCAAGGTCAACGAGGGCGTGCTCAACATGGTCGAGATGGCCTTCCGCGCCTATGACCCCTGCTTCTCCTGCGCCACCCACTCGATCCCCGGAAGAGTCCCCCTCATCATCAACCTCCGCGACCGGGAAGGAAATATCCTTGATACTTATAAATCCTTATAAATTTAACCCGGATTTTAGGCAGGGGCGGGACTATCCCGCCCCTGTTTTCGTTTTCCGAAGTTTTTGCTAGATTAAAGAAGCCAATGGATCAGTCAAAGACTGTTATTCTGGGACTCGGAAACGCCATGATGAGCGATGACGGGATCGGGCTGATCATCGTGCAAAAACTGGCCGAGCAAGTCCATGCTCCCGACCTGGAATTCAAGGTCAGCGAAAAGGTCGGGCTGAACCTGATCGAGCTTTTGCTGGGCTATGATCGCGCCATCATCATTGATTCAATCATCACCGGCGAGCGCGCTCCCGGCGAAATCATCGAGTGCTCCCTTGACGACCTGCCCTCGAGCCCGAGGCTGCGCTGCCCGCACGACGCGGATTTCAAAAGCGCGGTAGAACTTGCCCGCCGCACCGGGCTCAAGATGCCCGAAAAAATTCTTATCCTCGGCGTCGAGGCCGTGGACATCTTCAACTTCACCCCGGATTTAAGTCCGCAACTGGCCGAGCGGATGCCCGAAATCGTTGCAGAAATTTCCACTCTGATCAAGAGCAAATTGTGAACGGACTTGCCTTGACAAAGCCTCAAGGTTTAGGGATGATAAAAGCAGAAGGCAGCCGGCGCTCGCAGCCTGAAAAAGTCATCGCAATTAACCGCGACAGCGAGTAGAGATGAAAAAATGGGAGTCATCTTCAGCTCCTTCCCAATTTTTTGCGGAGGGAAGCGAATTCTTAAGCCGGCTGAAACAGCTGGCAAAATCCCTTTCTTTATACGGACCCGACCAAAATTCCCGGCTTAAACGATTCCGCGCGGATCAAGTCCGCCAAATCGTCTTCAATCCCTCCCGCATGCTGGACCCGCTCAAGGCGATTTTCTTTCCCGCCCGGTCCGGCCTGGGAACTCCCTTTGCCGATGACCATGCCCGCGGCCGGGAAATTCCCGCCCGGATCATTATCGGCGCCAAGGCCTGCGACCTGGCCGCGCTCGAGCTCCTGGACCGGATCTTTCTCGAGGGCGAGTTCCCGGACGAAGAATATCGCGGCCAACGGCAAAAGACCCTGATCATCAGCTCTGATTGCGAGGAGCCTTCCGAGTTTTGTTTCTGCGCGGCCCTGGGCGGATCGCCCTATCCGGTCTCCGGCTTTGACCTGAACCTGACCCCGGCGCCAGGCGGATGGCTGCTCGAAGCCGGGACGGAAAAAGGCCGGGAATTGCTGGCCGAGTCCGGTTTCCGGGCCGCGACTGAAGAGGAACGCGCGCATCGGGAAAAATTGCGCGCCGAGAAGAGCGGGAAATTGCAAGAGCGGCTTTTGGCCGAGGGCTTCAAATTTGAAGCGGCACAGCTTCAGAAAGTCATCGAGTCGGCAACTCAGTCTCCGCTCTGGCGCCGGCTCTCTGAAAAATGCGTGGAATGCGCGGCCTGCAGTTTCATCTGCCCCACCTGTCACTGTTTCCTGCTCAGCGACCGCGGGCATGCCCCGGATTTCCTCCGCTCCCGCGCCTGGGATTCCTGCTCGTACCGCGACTTTGCCCGGCTCGGCTCCGGCGCCAATCCGCGGCCGCGGCGGGCGCAGAGGCTCCGCAACCGGTTCGAGAAAAAATTCTGTTTCTTCCCGAGCGAACTGGGCCGGCCCGGTTGCGTGGGATGCGGCCGGTGCATCGAGGCCTGCGCCGGCGGCCTGGACCTGCGCCGGACCTTGAAGGAGCTCTCGGTTGGCTGAACTTTATCAGGCCCTGCGGGCGGAACTGGTCTCGGCGGTTCCGGAGACCAACGGGATCAAGACCCTCGCGCTCCGGCCGGAGCGGCCGTTTACTTTTGCGCCCGGCCAGTTTGCGCAGCTCCTGGTCCCGGGCAAGGGCGAGGCGCCGTTCTCTCCCGCGGTCGCGCCCGAGCGTCCCGAGCTCCTGGAAATCACCGTCATGAAAAGGGGCCGGCTGACCTCCCTGCTCCACCGGCTCGAGCCCGGCGCCAAGCTGGGACTGCGCGGGCCCTATGGCCGGGGCTTCCCGCTCGAGCAATTCGCGGGCAAAGAATTGATCTTGATCGCGGGCGGAGTGGGCCTGGCCGGGATCCGGTCTCTCTTGTTCGAGGTCTTGAGCCAATCCGAAAAATATCCGCGTGTGGTCCTCCTGGTCGGCGCGAAAACTCCCGGCGAACTGATCCTTCGGGAATGGCTTTTGGCCCAGGCGGGGCGGAACCGGCTCGAACTGCATATGACGGTTGAGACCAGCGACGATTCCTGGACCGGGAAAAAAGGCCTGGTCACGGATTTGCTCGAGGGAATCCGGATCGAGCCGGAGCGCTCGAGCGCGGCCATGTGCGGGCCGGAGCCGATGATGAAAGCGGCCGCGCTGGAACTCGTGAAAAAAGGCGTTCTTGCCGGCCGCATTTTTCTTTCGCTGGAGCGGAACATGAGTTGCGGGGTCGGACAGTGCGGCCATTGCCGGCTGGGGCCGGTGCATGTGTGCAAGGACGGGCCGGTCCTGACTTGGAGCCGGCTGGAAAAAATATCCGAGTTCCGGGGGCCGCGATGAGATTGATGGTGCTGGAGTTCGGCCTTTGCGCGGAATGCGCGAATTGCACCGCGGTTTGCTCCTATCCCTATCATCCGTCCAACCGGGGGGTCGAGTCGCTGCGGGAGCGGATCGCGCTCGAACTCGTCTGCCGCAAATGCGAGCGGCATCTTTGCGAAAAGGCGTGCGTGAAACAGGCGCTGGAGTTCACCGGCTCAGGCCTCCGGCGCAATATCCAGCGCTGCGTGAGCTGCGGGAACTGCGCCCTGGCCTGTCCGTTCGGCGCGCTCTATCAAAGCTATCTGGTTTATCAGTCGGACATTTGCGACCAATGCCGGGAACGCGAGCCGATGTGCGCGCAAACCTGCCCCAAGGGCGCGATCAGATTTGTGGAGGACGCGCCCGCGGAGGCGCGGGAGATTTGCAAAGGGGTCCTGGCCACGGGCGCGGGATGGTCGAGCGAGGACCGCTCATGAACATGGTCCGGTATGGTTTCTGGTTCCTCGTTTTCCCGGGCTTCGCCTTTTCCGCGCTCATCGGCATGCTGGCCAGTTGGGCTGACCGCAAACTCGCGGCCCGGATCCAATACCGGCAAGGGCCGCCCCTGCTCCAGCCTTTCTGGGACCTGCGCAAACTATTGAGCAAGGAAGCGGTTATTCCTCGGTCCGCGAGTCGGTCCCTGTTCCTGTTATCCCCGCTGCTCGGGCTGGCGGGCGCCACGGTTGCCGCCTCCATGCTCGGGGTGGCCGCGTTCTGGCCCGGGAAAAGTTTTGTGGGGGACCTGATCGTGCTCTTATATTTTTTGCTCTTCCCCGGACTCTCGCTCATGCTCGGCGGGCTTGCCAGCCGGAACCCCATCGCCGCCCTCGGCGCCGCAAGGGAAATGAAACTGATTTTTTCCTATGAGCCGGCCCTGCTCGCGGCCATCTCCGTGGTCCTGGTCAAAACCCGCGGCGAGCTCAGCCTGTCCAACATTGTTTCATGGCAGGCCCTTCACGGACCCGTGGCGCTCAGCCTTTCCGGCGGTCTCGCGCTCCTGCTCGCCCTCTTCGCCGTCCAGGCCAAGCTCTCCGCGGTCCCGTTCGATCTGGCCGAGGCCGAGACCGAGCTCGCTTCCGGCGTCCTGATCGAATATTCCGGGTTCCTGCTCGGCATCTTCCGCCTCACCCGCATGATCATGCTCTACCTCATGCCCGCGTTCCTGGTTATACTCTTCCTCGGCGGCATCGGCCCCGGGCCGGTGGGCATCCTCCTGGGTTTGCTCAAATTCTTCGCCCTGCTCGCCGCCTTCATCCTGATCCGGAGCCTGAGTCCTCGGCTCCGCACCGATCAGGCGATCAAGCTCTTTTGGAAAGGCGGCCTGGGTCTGGGACTGGTCGCCCTCGCGCTCGCGCTGTGGGGGTGGTGAGGAATGAAGTCCGCGGCCAAAGCCTTGAAAAAATCCGCCTGGGTCTTTCCCTTCTTCTCCGGGTCCTGCAACAACTGCAACATCGAAATCCTGGACTGCCTGACCCCGAGGTTCGACCTCGAACGGTTCGGAGTCCTGCTCGTGGGCAATGCCCGCCACGCTGACGCGATCCTGGTCGCGGGCGTGCTCAACAAGAAAGGCGTGCCGCGGCTGAAGCGGATTTATCAGCAAGTTCCCAAGCCCTGCCTGGTCATCGCGGTCGGCGCCTGCGCCTTGAGCCAAGGCATTTTCTCGGGCAGCTACGCGATCTCGGAGCTCCCGGTGGACCGGGTGGTCCCGGTGGACATCTACATCCCCGGCTGCCCGCCCAAGCCCGAGGCGATCATGGCGGGGCTGTTGAAGGCTTTGGAAAACAGCGGGACTAAAGTCCCCCGCACAGTAAGGAAGAAATAGATGAGCGAGCGGGCGGAAAGAATGAGAATCGCGCTGGCCTGGAAAATTCTGGACCTGGCCGAGCCCGGCCCGGGCCGGATCATGATCGAAGCCGAGCCGGCCCACCTGGTCGAGGCGGCGCAATATCTGCTCGAAAACCTCAAAGCCCGGTTCATGACCGCGAGCGCGATGGAAAGGGAAAAAGAATTCGAACTGATCTATCATTTCGCCCTGGACCCGGAGCGCCTGATCGTCTCGGTCCGCATCCGGCTCTTGCTCGAGCATCCCGCGACGATCAGCCTCTGCCACCTGACCAAGGCCGCGGAATTCATCGAGCGGGAGATTCATGAGATGTTTGGAATCCAATTTCCCGGACATCCTCACCTGAACCCTCTGCTTCTGCCCGAGGACTGGCCCTCGGGGAACTGTCCCTTGCGGAGAGAGCAATGAAATCGGTGATCCCGATCGGGCCTTTCCATCCGCTGCAGGAGGAACCGGAACTGTTCCTGCTCGAGGTCGAGGGCGAGAAGGTCAAGGGGATCGAGGTCCGGCTGGGATACAACCATCGCGGGATCGAGAAGCTGTGCCAGGCCAGGACTTTTGAGCAGGACACCTTTTTGGTGGAGCGGATTTGCGGGATCTGCTCGAACAGCCACCCGCTCGCTTATGTGCAGGCGGTGGAGGAGATCGCTTCCATCGAGGTCCCGGAGCGGGCGCGGTTCCTCCGCGCGGTGATCGCGGAACTCGAGCGGCTCCACAGCCACCTGCTCTGGCTCGGGCTTTGCGGACATTTTCTCGGTTACAACACCCTCTGGATGTGGGCCTGGAAGGCGCGCGAGCCGGTGCTCGAAATCCTCGAGCTCTTGAGCGGCAACCGCAACCATTACGGCATGATGAAGATCGGCGGGGTGCGGAGGGACTTGGGTAAGGAAAAGGTTGCGCCTTTGCTAAAAGTGCTGGACCAACTCGAGCCCGAGTTGGAGAAGCTGTCCGCGCTGGTCCTGGAGGATCCGGTGATCCGGCTCCGGCTCAAGGGGATCGGCGTGTTCACCAAAGAGGCGGCGCAAAGTTACGGCGCGCTCGGGCCGACCGCCCGGGCGAGCGGGGTGGCGATTGATGTGCGGAAGGACCACCCGTATGCGGCTTATGAACAGCTTGATTTCAAAATCGTGGTGGAAGAGGACGGCGATGCTTTGGCGCGGACGCGGGTGCGGCTGCGCGAGTGCGGACAATCGGTGGGCCTGATCCGGCAGGCGCTGGCGAAGATGCCGGAGGGAGAGGTGGAGACGGCGGTGAAGGAAATCCCCGCGGGCGAGGGGATCGGTCTGGCCGAGGCTCCGCGCGGAGAGGTGTTCCATTATGTGCGCGCGGACGGGTCCAACCGGCCGGTCCGGCACAAGATCCGGCCGCCGAGTTTCATGAACCTGCCCACCTGCCAAGCCACGGTGATCGGGGCCGAACTCGCCGACGCCGCCATCATCCTGGCCGCGATAGACCCCTGTTATTGCTGCGCCGAGCGCATGGCCACGGTTGAGCGGGGAAAGGACAAGCCCAGGCTCACGGGCGAGGACCTGATCCGGCTTTCGCGCGAGAAGACCGCGCGGATCAAGAAGGAGTTGGCATGACCGGCGCGGGCCTGCTGATCCTGATCGGGCTGCCGGCCCTGGCCGGTCTGATCGGATACCTGGTCCCCAAAAAATATTGGCAGGGTCCGGCATGGCTGCTGCTTTTGTCCGCAGGCGGGTGCGCGTTTATTTCCGCCTTTTATTTCATCGGGCTTGCCCGGGGGCAACTCCCGCAAATTTCCTATGCCTTGGGAAAGGCCCGGGCACTGGGCTCCTGGCAGGGGACAGTCATTTTGCAGACCCGCACCCTGGGCATGGGCATGGCTTTGCTCGCCAGCCTGACCAGCTTTTTCATTTTTATATGGGCCCTCGGATTTTATAAGGAGCGCGGACAAGAGTGTCCGCGCCACGAAGACGAGGCGAAAAAATTCTTCGCCAATGCCGGCTGGGCGCTGTCCTTAAGCTTCGGCGTGTTTTTCTCCGACCACCTGGTCGCGCTCGCGATTTGCTGGGGACTGCTCTGTGTGCCCCTGTTCCTGATGCTCGCCTCCGGGCCCGCTCCCGCCATGGACGCCGCGAAAAAGGCCCTGCTCATCATTTTCGCCACGGACACGCTCCTGATCCTGGGCATCGCCATGGTCTTCAGCATCTCCGGCGACCTCCACATCAGCGCGCTGCGCCTTGACACCCGCGGCGCGGCCGCGATTTGCGCATATTTCCTGATCGCCTTTGCGGGATTCGCCAAGGCCGGGATCATCCCGTTCCATTCCTGGATCCCGGACGCGGGGGAGTACTGCCCGATCCCGGCCGTGGCCCTGGTCCCGGCGGCGCTGGACAAGCTGCTCGGGATTTATCTGCTGGTGATCGCGTCCACCGAGATCTTCAAAATCACCGCGCCCGTCCAGGCCGTTCTGCTCGTGACCGGCGCCCTCACCGCGCTCTTCGGCGTCATGGCCGCGCTGGTCCAGCGCCATTTCCAGAAACTGCTCGCCTTCCACGCCGTAAGCCAGGCCGGATACATGCTGATCGGGATCGGGACCGCAACCCCCCTCGGGATCGCCGCGGCCATTTTCCACATGCTCAACAATATCATCTACAAACCGCTCCTGTTCCTCGCTTCCGGCGAAATCGAGAAGCGCACCGGCTCGAGGCGGCTCGATCAAATCCGCGGCCAGCACAAAATTCCTCCCGCCAGTTTCGCAAGCTTTGTCATCGCCGCGCTTGCCATCAGCGGGATTCCCCCGCTCAATGGCTTTTTCTCCAAATGGATGATCTTCCAAAGCATCATCGCGTGCGCGAGCCAATTCCCGCGGCTCTGGGTCTTCATCCTGCTCGCGGCCATGTCCGCGAGCGCGCTCACGCTGGCGAGTTTCCTCAAATTGATCGCGAGCGCCTATCTGGGGTCCGAGGCCGAAGGGCTCCCGGGCCCGGACCAAAGCGCGGGGAAAAGATTGATGCAGGTCCCGATGGCGGCCATGGCGCTCGCGTGCGTGGCGCTGGGAATTTTCGGATACCCGCTCGCGCTCCGCGGGTTATTGGAGCCGATGCTCGGGACCCGGCTGGAAATGATCGGCCTCTGGCAGCCGCTCCCCGCGGCCCTGCTCCTGCTCCTGGGCCTGGCCTTGGGAGGCGCGTTTTATCTGATTGCTTCCGGGGTCAAAGTTCGGGAGGACGACAGTTACCTTTTGGGGGAGGAAAGCCAAGGGCTCGGTTATTCGGCCGCGGATTTTTACCGGACGCTGGAGACGGACATGGCGTGGCTGGGGCGGGCATATCGGGTTTTGGAGCAAGGCCGGTTGGACCTGTATGATCTGGGCCGGCGGGTGACTTTTTATTTTTCGGACCTGGCGCGCAAGCTGCATAACGGCAGCCTGGCCGGGTATATCGCCTGGAGCATTCTGGGGATGGTGTTCCTGCTCTGGGTGTTTATCCAGTGGGGATGAAGAATGCCTGAGCTTTTGACGCTGTTGCTGGTCTTCATGATCATCGCCGCGATCCTGGCGATCGAGAGCGAGGACCTGACGAGCGCGGTGGTCTCGATGGGCGCGGTCGGGTTCGGCTTGAGCGTCTGCTTCATCCTGCTCCGGGCGCCGGAGGTTGCGCTCGCCCAGATCGTGGTGGAGGTGGTGGTCCTGATCGTGCTGCTGCGCGGCATCGTCTCGGTCAAGCCCAAGACCGGGCCGGAAAAACCCGACCGGACCGGGCTTTATCTCGGGGTGGTCCTGGTCGGACTTTTGCTCGTGCTCAGCGTGTATGTGGCCGGGGAATTTCCCCAGCTGGGGGAGCCGAGTTTCGCCCGCTTCCCGGACTCCGCGGGGGAGACCTATTTGAAACAGGGATTGGCCCTGACCGGGGCCGCGAATAGTGTAGCCGCGGTCCTGCTCGACTTCCGCGGGCTGGACTCGCTGGGCGAAGTCGCGGTGCTGTTCGCGGCGCTGCTCGGGGTGATGCTGCTGGTCCGGAAGAACCCGCGGCTGGAAATTAAAGTTGAGGCGGAGAGCGGCCCGAACGGAGCGCCTGTGGAAAAGGGAGCAGCCAAGGTTTCGGAAGGAGAGCCGAAATGAAAGAAGGCATGAGCCTGATCGTGAAGACCGTAGCCCGTTGGGTGGTCGGGTTCATTTTTCTCTACGGGATTTATATCACGGCCGAAGGGCATCTGGGACCGGGCGGAGGATTCTCCGGCGGGATCATTCTGGCCTGCTCCTACATCCTGATCCTGATCGCATACGGACGGCGCTTCGCTTCTCGGAACCTGGACTGGCGCATCGCCCGGATCATGGCCGGAGTGGCCGCTTTGAGCTTCCTCGCCCTGGCCATGCTCGGAATGATTTTCGAGACCGGGGGCAATGCCCACTTTTTCGACAACCTGATCCGGAAGAACCTGCCGGGAACCGCGTTTCATCTGTTCAGCGGCGGCAACATCCCGCTCCTCAACCTCGCGCTGGCGATCCTGGTGCTCGCGTCGGTGTTCACCGCTTTTGTGCTTTTGGCCGCGGTGCGGTTCTGGGAAACGCGGGGCAAGAAGTTTTTCTCCAGTTTGGAGGACGGGCCATGATCATTTATTTTTTGATCCTGCTCCTGTTCGCGGTCGGGCTTTACGGGCTCCTGAGCCAGAGGAACCTGGTCAAGCTGATCATCAGCATGAGCATCCTGGAATGCGCGGCCGACCTGCTCCTGATCGCGGCCGGGTGGCGCGCCAACGGGAGCGCGCCGGTGATCGCGGCCGGGCAGGATGCCGGACAGTTCGCGCTCTCGTCGGTGGACCCGCTGCCCCAGGCCATGGTGCTGGTCTCGATCGCGATCGGGCTGGCGCTGCTCCTGCTCCTGACCGCGATCGCGCTCCGGCTCTATCACGAATACGGCACCTATGACATCGGTGAAATCAGGAGGCTGCGGGGATGAGTTCGAGCTTGCTGCCCTATTTCCTGATGATCCCGGCCGGGCTCGGGTTTTTGATCCCGCTCCTGGGCCGCAGCCGGATCCGGCCGGCCGACACCCTGGCCGCGCTGGGCACGGGCCTGCTGCTCGCGCTCTCGCTGTTCACCCTGGGCAAAACCGGCAAGCACCTGGTCGGCGGATGGCCGCAGCCGATCGGGATCACGCTCGCGCTCGATCCGCTGTCGTCCTTGATGCTGACCCTGATCGCCGGGCTCGGGTTATGCGCCAGCATCTTCTCGATCCGGGCGCTGGACCGCCACACCGGCCGCTCCCATTACTACAGCCTGTTCCTGCTCATGATCGCGGGCATGAACGGAGTGGCGCTCACCCGCGACCTGTTCAACCTCTATGTCTTCCTCGAACTCGCCAGCATCTCCAGCTACGCCCTGGTGGCGTTCAGCGCGGAGGCCGAGGATCTGGAGGCCGGGTTCAAATACGCCATCCTGAGCGGCCTGGGTTCGATCTTCATCCTGCTCGGGATCGCGGTGGTCTATTTGTGCTACGGCACGGTGAATCTTCCCCAACTCGCCGAGCGGCTTGCGCTCGCTCCCGCGGGGGAACTCATAAATTTTTCGCTGATCCTGCTGCTCGCGGGGTTCTGCATCAAGGCCGGTTTGATCCCGTTCCATTTCTGGCTGCCGGACGCGCACCCCGCGGCGCCGGCCCCGGTCTCGGCCATGCTCAGCGGCATCCTGATCAAGGCGCTCGGGCTCTACGCCCTGGCCCGGCTGTTGTTCAATGTCTATGACCTGAGTCCGGGCCTGGGCCGGCTGCTGCTGGGCTTGGGCGCGCTCTCCATGATCGGCGGGGTCCTGCTCGCCATCGGCCAAAACGATTTCAAGCGCATGCTCGCCTATCATTCCATCAGCCAGATCGGATACATCGCGCTGGCGTTCGGACTGGGCACGCCGCTCGGGATCATGGCCGGAATCTATCACCTGGTCAACCACGCGGCCTTCAAGTCGCTCCTGTTCCTGAGCGCGGGCGCCGTGGAATACCGGACCGGGACGCGCGACCTGAACGAGCTGGGAGGACTGCGCGCCCGCATGCCGGTGACCTCGGCCGCAAGCCTGGTCGGATCCTTATCCATTGCCGGGGTGCCGCCCCTGAACGGATTCTTCTCCAAGCTCCTGATCATTTTTGCCTGCGTCCAGGCCGGCCGCCAGGGCCTGGCGGCCGCAGCCGTCATCGTGAGCATCCTGACCCTGGCCAGTTTCATGAAAGTCCAGCGCGCCGCATTTTTCGGCCCGCTCAAGGATAAATGGACCGGGCTCAAGGAGGTCCCGTTTTCCATGCAGCTATCCCTGTTCCTGCTCATGGCCGCGTGTCTGGCTTTAAGCCTGCTGGTCCTGCCCGGGTTGCGCGAGCAGTTCCTGAACAGCGCGCAGGCGGTCTTGAGCGCCGGGATCATGCCCGCGGGAGGATCTCGATGAGAAGGTTGGCGCTGTTTGTATTTTCGCTCTCGACCTGGCTGCTGCTGGTCTGGCCGTATCAGCCGGCGACCGGGGAATGGGACCTGGAATCGCTCTATGTGGGGCTGTTCTCGGCGTTCCTGGTCAGCATCCTGTTCATCGGCATCTTCACGCGCACGCCGAAGAAATTCCTGGAGCCGAAGCGCTGGTTCTGGCTGATGGTCTATATCCCGGTCTTTGTCTTTTACATGATCCGGGCCAACCTGCAGGTGGTTTATCTGGCGCTCCATCCCAAAATGCCGATCGCGCCCGGGATCGTCAAGGTCCGCACCAGCCTCAAGACCGACAGCGGCCTGACCGCGCTGGCCAACTCGATCACGCTGACGCCGGGAACGCTTACGATTGATCTGGATTTGGAAGAGGGCTGTTTATATGTGCACTGGCTGAAAATGAGCAGCGCGGACGAGGAGGAAGCGACCCAAATGATCGTGAGCCGGTTTGAGAAATATTTGTCGAGGATTTTCGAATGAGCGGGAATTGGGACCGGGAGGACGGGAAGGAGGCGCCGGAGCCTTGTTGAATAATCCATATTTCTGGTGTTTCGGGGCGCTGCTGCTGGCGATCTATCTCTGCCTTTATCGTCTGGCCAAGGGTCCTACGGTTGCGGACCGGGCGGTGGCGATAGACATCCTGGGGGTGGTGCTGGTGGGATTTTGCGCGGTGATGACCATTTACACGCACCAGGATTTTTATCTGAACCTGGCCATAGCCTGGAGCCTGCTCTATTTCATCGGCACCCTGGGTTTGGCCAAATATCTCGAGCAGAGGGGATTCGATGAGTGAGACCGCGGCCTTGATCATCATCGGGATCGGAATCCTGTTCGATCTGTTCGGGACCATCGGTCTCACCCGGTTCCCCGATTTCTACACCCGGATCCAGGCCGCGACCAAGTGCGTGACCCTGGGGACCTGCCTGATCCTGCTGGGGGTGTTTGTGCATCAGGGGCTGGACCCGGCCGGGATCAAGGCGGTCCTGTGCATGGTCTTCATCCTGGTCACCAGCCCGACCGCGGCGCACGCGCTCGCCCGGGGGGCATACCGGGGCGGGATCAAGCCCGCGGAGGGCTACCGGGCGGATGCCTATGCGGAGGCGTTGAAAAAAGAAGCGGAGCGAAAAGTTGAAGATTCCAAAGCTAAGGGATTTAGGCGAGGCCGTTAAAGCGATCTTCTCGAGGCCCTACCCCTCGAGGTTCCCGGCCGAACCGTTGTCGCCGGCCGAGGGCTTCCGCGGCAAGCCGGAATTCCGGTCGGAATGCATTGGGTGCGGGGCCTGCGCCGCGGTCTGCCCGAGCGCGGCCATTATCCAGAGCGACGACCGCGAGCTCAAAATGCGCGCGTTCGAGCTCAAGCTGGACCGGTGCATTTTCTGCGGGCTGTGCGTGGAAAGCTGTCCGGTGAAAACCGGGATCGTCCAGACCCGAGAATTCGACCTGGCGGTTTTTGACCGGGACGAACTGGTCCAGAAAATCGAGCGGGAACTGATGCTGTGCGAAGTCTGCGGGGAGATCATTTCCACCCGCGAACACCTGCGCTGGGTCGCGGATCATTTGGGCGGGCTGGCCTATGCTCATCCGGCGCTCATGCTCGCGGGCCTGGGAGAGCGGGGACTGACCGAGCGGGAAGAATTTGCGGTGGACCAAAACGATCTGACCCGGGCGGACCGGATGGCCATAACCTGCCCGCGCTGCCGGCATCTGCTCAGCCTGAAGGGATAGCGGGAGATGAGCGAAGTCAGCTTTGAAAATCTAAGGGAGTTGCTCCTGGGCAAGAGCTTCGTCATCCTGGGAGTGGGCAACCGGCTGCGCGGGGATGATGGCGTGGGCGCGGAGTTGGCGGAGGAGTTGTCGGGATTGCCGGGCGGCGAAAGAGTATGGGAGACCGGGACCGTGCCGGAGAATTATCTGGGGCGGATTGTCAAAATCGGCCCGGATGTGATAATAATATTGGACAGCGTGGATTTCGGGCAAAGGCCGGGGAAGCTCGAGGGCTTCGGGCTTTCGGATCTTTCCGGGGGCATGATTTGCAGCCATTCGTTCTCCCTGGCCGGGATGCGGGAGTGGTTTGACCAACTCGGGCTGGGGAAAACCGTTGTGATCGGGATCCAGCCGAAGAGCCTGGAATTGGGCTCGGGCTTGAGCCGGGAAGTGAGCGAGGCGAAGGACTTTTTAAAGGACATCTTGCGGAAAATTCTTCAAGGAAAACAGGAGACGAGGCTTTTGTGAGCGAGAATCGGGAAGATGATTTTACGCGGCTGATGCACGCGGACCGGCTGCTCACCCTGGGGCGGCTGGTTGCCGGGGTGGCGCATGAGATCGGCAACCCGCTGACCGGGATTCTCACTTATGCGTATCTGCTGCGGGACTCGCTGCCCGAGGCAGACGCGCGGCGGGAAGACCTGGAGGTGATCATCAAGGAGACCATCCGCTGCCGGGAGATCGTGCGGGGCCTTTTGGACTTCGCCCGGGAGGCGAAACTAAAGCGGGAAAAGTTCGATTTGAACAAGGCCGTTTCCCAGACGCTCAAGCTGGTGGAAAAGCAAGGGGATTTCCGCGAGGTCAAGTTTCATCTGGAACTGGACCCAACCACGGGCGAGATGGAAGGCGACCCGCACCAGATCGAGCAGGTGGTCCTGAACCTGGTGCTCAACGGCGTGGACGCGATGGCCAAGAAAGGGAACCTCTGGGTGAGGACCAGACCGTCGGGGGAAAACCTGGTGGAACTGGAAGTTGAGGATCAGGGGTGCGGGATTCCGCCGGAGAACCTGGAGGCGATCTTCGAGCCTTTTTTCACGACCAAGAAGGACTTGGGAGGAACCGGGTTGGGGCTTTCCATTTGTTTCGGCATCGTTCAGAATCATTGCGGGGAGATCAAGGTCGAGAGCGAGCCGGGGAAAGGAACCAAATTCAAAGTCCTGCTTCCCAGACAAAGCGCCCCCAAAATTAAGCCGCCGGCATAAGCCCGGCCGAAACCATCGAAGCGATCACTGCGGCAGCCTGATCTCCAACAACCGCTCGAGCTCCTGATACAACAACTCCGGGTTAACCGGCTTGGTCAAAAACCTCTCCACCGGCAAATAGCGCTCTTCCACCTCCGGGTCTATCTCGTAATCGGTCAGGCGGGGAAGGTTGCTGAGCAGGATCACCGGGATTTTGCGGAGTTCCGGGTCCCGGTAAAGCTGATGGGCCATCTCAAACCCCGCGTTCTTGGTCTCCATCATGATGTCCATGACAATCAGGTCCGGCATGGATTTCCGCGCCAGTTCCAGCACCTCGGACGCGGCTTTGGCTTCCACCACTTTGAGGCCCTTGACTTCCAGCAGGGTCCTCATGATTTCCCGCGAGTCCGCATCATCGTCCACTATCATTATAGTCGTCACTGGGATGACCTCCGGCCTTTGTTCGTGCTTTCTTCCTAAAAGAAAGCATACTACAATTGCGCCGCCTGAGCAAGCTTTTAGCACACCCGGCTCATATAGCCTGAGAACTGATTCCTGAACCGAAGCCTCTGCTACTAATGATACAGCAGGAAGATGGCGGCGCGCCGCGATTTGTGCTGGAACGCCGCGGTCGTCGAGCGGATTGAGGACGCGGTTTCCCCGGAAAATGCCCTGGAAAATGCACAACGGATTCCACAACTGAAAATCGCTGTCCTGGGAACTGCTATTGAATCAAGTTGTTATCTGGTGCGAGGAGGGGGAATTGAACCCCGAACCTTTTATCAAGATAACGCTACAAGATCAGGGCTTTACAAACTGCCGTTTATCTCTTGTCTACCCCTGGCCTACCTTTTTGGGCCAAAAATGGTGATATTTTGAATTTTTCGGCGTATCAAGCTCAATGCCCGGATAAGGGCCGTTTTTACTACCGCCATTCTTTTTCCACGCATCGGACTGTCAAGGGCTTCCACTGCAAGAAACAGGAGAAGCCGCTTTTTTTTTCCGGGAAGGTGATCTGTCGGCGGGATAACTGTCCACATTTTGTGGAGCGGACAGATTAAGGAGGATGGTAAATGAAGTTTTCAGAATATCGGCGCAACTGCCCAAAATTAGGGAATAGGGGATTTTTCCGGGACCATGGCGGGAAAATTTGTCTTTCACAAAGCTACCATTCTCGTTGGGGTTCTTTTTTTAATCAATACACCCGTTGCAAAAAGGCTAACTGTCCGAATTTTAAGGAACCCGAATGACCGATTGCGAACGGGATTTGAAGCGGCTGGCCTTGGCTAAAATAACGTCGCTCTATCGCGACTATAAGAGCCTGAAAGCGGTGGCGTATGATGTGGAGCTGTCGGTGTCTACTGTGAGCCGATACATTCACAAAAAACAAAAACCCGGAAAAATGACGGCCTACTGGATAATCAGCCGACAGTAGGGGGGAGGATGGGAATATGGACTGTTATATGATCGATGGGGCTTTGCAAAAAAAAACGGGCTGGGTGGCAAACAGAATAAACGACATCGCCTCCACGCCCTGTCAACTGTGCGGGCTGGCGATTGGCTACAATACGCGCTTTTATGTTGGTTATTTTAACGGCCGTATAGGTGGAGATCGCGAACCGGAATGTGGACTGGCGCACGCGGATTGTGTGGAGGTGTAGCATACATGCTCAATGTGATCCGTTGGACTGAAAGGGTTTTCGGAACCGGGGTTTATCCGCAAAAGCAGATCGGCGAGCGGACGATAGAGGCCGAGATCGTAAGGGAGATTTTCTCGAAGGTCGGTAAAAAAACCCTGCGGCTCCGCGTCCTCGAATGTGTCGGGGTCAATCCGCTTGCGGTCGGCTCGATGATCACCCGGCGCGATCTGGCGAAGAAGATTTTATATGCGGCCAAAGTTTCTCATGTCGCGGGAGTCGGGGGAACCGCACCGCCCCCGGCTCCCGCCCCCCCAAAAACTCATGCGCCCAGGGAAAGGGCGGCCACGCCTGCCGCGCCGGAGCCGGTTGAACCGCCGGCTCCGGCCTCCCCGATGCCTGAAATCAAACCCCCTAAAGTTCCGGTTGCTCCGGAGAAAGGAAAAAAAAATGAGCGAGCCCGAGACGATCAAAGAAGTGCCGCCACCCCCGCCGGAAAGCCCAAGTCCAAACCTTGGTTCTGGTGAGCCGGACAGTTATCACCCCATAGCCGAGGAGCCGGTGGCGGCTCCCGCTCCGAGCGCGGAAGTGGCCGCGAGTCCTGCCGCTCCGGACGCGGAGCAAACGGAGGCCTTTGAAAAGGCTTTCCAGGGCATCCTCGACGATCTTCTCAACCTGCCCTTCGAGGTGGCCGCGGTCTCGTTTGCTGATCCCGACTGGAAACTGAAACCGGAAGAGCTGGGCAAGCTCCGCAACGCGGCTGAGTTGGAGGTCAAGGCCAGGGCCGGGTCCCTGGAAAAGCTGATGGGGAAATACGCGCCCGAGATTTTTCTAATCGTTACTCTGGCGATCATTCTGAAGCCTCGGCTCCTGAAGCCGGCCCCTATTGTTGATACGCCCAACCCGGCTCGGAATCCCTATGAATAATCTTAAATGCCCTCACGGTTTTTTTCCAGATTTCCCCTGCCTGGCGGCAAAAGAGGTTTTCCCGTTTACGCGATGCGAGGAGTTTGAAAGGTGTCGGAAAGTTTTCTCTTGCTCCGAAGCTTTGCGTGGGCGGCGAGTGGAACCCGAGCGGCAGCCGAGTTTGTTCATCAAATGAATTCCTTCATCTGGTGCGTGTTCGGGAAGCGCGGGAGCGGCAAGACCTGCGAGGTCAAGCGGCGGCTGATCGCGCTCTTGCCGGAGCCGGTCAATATCGTTATTTATGATCCCCTCGACGAATATCGGGAACCTTTCCGGACTCGCGGTTTCCAGACCGCGCGCGCTTACGCGGAGTTCCGCGCGATTGTCAACAAAAGCTTCGCCGAAAACCGCGCTTATCTGCGCGTGATCTTTTCGCCCAACGGCGCGGACAATGCGAGCGGCGATCCGGTGCCGGAGTTCGAGCGCGTGGCCGGCCAGGTGAAAAGATGGAAGCGGGTGATTTTTCTGGTGGAGGAAGCCGATCAGTTCTGCAACGCGACTCGGATCACCCCCAGCCTCGCATGGATGATCAACTACGGACGGCACGAGGAGCAAAGTCTGATCGCGCTCTCCCGGCGACACTCCACACTCAACCGGAACCTGACCGCCCAGGCCAGCCTGATCACCACCTTCAAACAATCGGAGCCGCGCGATATAGCCGTTCTGGAGGAGCTCGGGTTTGACGGGGACGCGGTGCGGAATCTCAAAAACTGGAAATTCCTCGAAAAAACCCTTTGATCGAGCGCTTAAAATCCCCCAGGAACGATTTTGCTGACCCGCCCCAGGGCTAGACCTGTCCTGATTTTGCCGTTTCTCGCTTGCTTTGCGCAAATCAAAAAATTTGACAACGCCCCTGAATATAACTTAAGGTGCTTGCGTGAGCGCAAATTT
>CAIUDS010000308.1 GCA_903897985.1 uncultured delta proteobacterium | reverse complement strand
CGAATTTTACCGCGCCCGCATGGTTTCGGTCCGGCTCTGCCTGATCGGTTCCGGGCTGGTCATTGCGCTCGGGCTGCTCGGGCTCTTCTCGGCCCGGACCCGCTCGAGCGGAGCGCTCCTGATTGCGCTCAGCCTGTTCGGTTTCGGCCTGGCCCTGGTCTTGACCTTGATCAGCTCGCGCTACCGGCTCGGGTTCATGGCCCTGGCCCTGGTCCCGGCCGGATACGGAATCCAGGAATTGGTGGACGCGCCTTTCTCCGGGTCGGCGCGGCGTTTTTTTATCCTGCTCGGATTCCTGGTCCTGTCCCTGGCCGTCAGCCGGGCGCCCTGGCCGCGGCTGCCGGATCAGGGTCCTTATGAATATGTGCATCTGGGCCAGGCCTATCTGGAAGCGCGCGATTACCCCCGGGCCCAGGAAAATTTTTTTCGGGCGCTGCGCTTCGAGGTCTCCGAGTCGGGCGGATACCTGGGCCTGGCCAAAGTGGAAATGGACACCGACAATTTGCAACAAGCGCAGGGGATGGCCGAGACCGCGATCCGGCTGGACCCGGATTGGGCGCACGCGCATATGGTCCTGGCTGAAATCCTGAAGCTGCGCGGGGAAATGAACGCGGCGATCGAGCAATTCCAGGCCGCGGTCAGCCTGCGGCCGCAATACCTGGGCGCCTGGATCCCCCTGGCCGACGCCTTGATCCAGGCGGGCCGGCTGGACGAGGCGGAGCCGGCGCTCCGGCGCATCGCCAAACTCCGGCGCGATTCCCCCCGGGGGCTGCTGCTCCAGGCCAAACTGGCCCTGGCCCGGAACCGCGTGCCCGAGGGCCTGAAATTATTGAAAAAGTATCTTAAAATGCACCCGGATGATAAAATGATCCAGGACTTGGTGAAAGAAATTGAGCAAAGCGCCCAAAATAAATAGCGCGATCCTCCTGGCCCTGATCCTGGGTCTGGCCGCGGCCGCCTATCTGCCTGGTTTGCGCGGCCAATTCCTGGGCGACGAATACCTGCTGATCCTGAACAACCCGCGGGTCCAGCATCCGGGGAATTGGAAATCATTTATATCGCAACCGTTCTGGCCCGGCAAGACCAAGGAGAATTACTACCGGCCCCTGATCATCCTGAGCTACGCCCTGGACTGGCAACTCCACAAGACCAACCCGCTCGGTTATCACCTGTTCAATCTGGGGTTCCACCTCGCCAATGTTCTGCTCTTTTACCTGCTCTTCCGGAGGCGTTTCCCCGCGGCCGCCCCGCTCGCAACCGCCCTGTTCGCCCTCCACCCGGTGCTCACCGAGGCGGTGGCCAAAATCTCCGGCCGGACCGATCTGATGTCTTCCTTTTTCCTGCTCGCCGGCTGGCTGCTCTGGGAGCGCGCCGCAGACCGCGCCGGCTTCCGAAAAATTGTAATTCAAATTACAATCGGCCCGCTCATGCTGCTCGCGCTTTTTTGCAAGGAGACCGGGATCCTGCTCCCGGCCCTGGTCCTGGTCGGCGATTACTGGAGTTCCGCGGATGCCCGCGATTTCCTCGGTCGGCTCCGCCGGGGCCTGCCCGGATACCTGGCCTTGGGCCTGGCCGCGGCCATATATTTCGGCCTCCGCCACCTGGCGCTTTCCCGTCCCGGGCTCGTGCCGGCCGAGGTTTTCATCACCGGCTACCCGCTCTGGCAGCGGCCGCTGGTGGCGAGCCGGATCGGGGTGGAATACCTGCGCCTGCTGGTCATGCCCCATCTGCTGGCGCCGGATTATTTTTACACTTGGAAATTCGCCGCGGGCAGTTACCCGCTCTGGCCCTGCTTCTTGTCCGCGCTGGGCTGGGCGGCCGCGCTGGTGTCTTTAGGCCGCGGCGCGCTGCGGCGCAACCCTTATGCCCTACTGGGGGTTCTCTTCGCAATTTCCCTCCTCCCGGTCTCGCACCTTATCCCGATCCCGCCGGCAATGGCCGAGCGGTTCCTTTATTTCCCCTCGGCCTTTTTCGCCCTGGCCCTGGCGCTCCTGATCCTCGCCGCGGCCAAAGACCATGCCCGTCTGGTTCCGGCCCTGGCCGCAATATTGCTCGCGGCTTTTTTCGTCCTGACCAGCTTTGCCAACCGCTCATTCCGCAGCCGGCTCCGCAACTACCAAGAGGCGGTGCAAAAGGTTCCGCAGGAGAAAGTCTTCCATAATTTCTTGGGAGCGGAATACATGGAGCTGGGACAATACGATGCGGCGCGAAAGCAGTTCCGCTGGGCGCTTCGACTCGATCCCTACTACCCGGAGGCTCTGGCCAACCTCGCCATCGTTGAATACAAGGCCGGGAACAATGCCGGTGCGGTGGAACTCTTCCAAAAAGCCCTGGCGGTCAGCCCGGACTACGCCGGCGCCCATTACAATCTGGGCATCATCCTGTTCAACCTGGGCGAATTTGACGCCGCGCAAAAGGAATTGGAAAAAGTCGCGCAACTGGAGCCGGACGACCCCGGCGCGCCTTATGTCTTGGCCCGCATCGCCTTGCAGCGGGGCGAGCTCGAGCAAGCCCGGAATCTGCTCGACCTTGCGCTCGGCAAAGCCGGCGGGAACCTGCCCGCGCTCAAGCTCCGGGCGCAAATGGCGCTGGAGGAAAAAGATTATGTCCGGGCTCAAGGACTGCTCGAGGCCGCGGAAAAAATCGCGCCCTCGGATCCGGAAGTGAAGCGGCTGAAGGGCGAACTCCCCCGTTAATTTTCCTTGTTGCCGGGCGGGGCGGGCTGGAACGAGGAAATCTCGAGCCCGGGGATCTGCGCCCAGGTGGTCTCGGTCTGGAGGAAAACCCAATCCTCGTCCGCGCCTTTGAAAATCCCCGGGTACTCGACCCCCAAGGCCCGGACCACCACCCGCTCATGCAGGTATTTCCATAACCCCGGCTTCACGGCTTTGATGAAACCCAAAATCCGCTAATGTTGCAAGCGGGATTCCCGCCCGCAGGGGCTTTAAAAAAAATTCGGCAAACGCGTTTTTTTCTTGACAAGTTTATAAAAATGTGCTCCAATTTGAATGAATGGAAACAAATTAGCTTAAATTTGCTAAACTTATATCAAGCCGGGCGGCAGGTGGTGGAGGTAAGGGCAAGGAGGAGGCAGATGGCGAAGGCGGAGCGGGTTAGCAGGCGGGAGCGGGAGTTGCCGGCCATAATGGCGCCGGTCCGGGAGTTGGGCGAGCAGTTGGGCCCGGAGCAATTTTTCGAGAACCTGGAGGAGTTTATTGATCTGGCCCGGGTTCAGCTGAAAAGCGTCCCGGATCCGGTGTTCCAGGCGGAACTCCGGGAAATCTACCGGGAGATCGTTGAAACCGCCCTGAGCTTGAGGCTGGACAAGCTGGGCAAAGGCCGGGTGGCTTAGGCCCGGCTTAGAGTTCAACCAATTCAAACTGGGCCTGGCCCAGGCCGGATCTTTTCGCCAGGTCCAGATAGGCGATTTCTTCCGGCCGCTTCCCGAAAAGCCGCGGCTCGATTTCCTTAAGCAGGCTGAACCCGAAATAGTCCAGCGCCACCGGGTCGGTCCCCGCGAAAATCCATCCGCCGCGCGCGCGTTTGCCGCCGTGCCGAACCTCGTTGCTGGCCAGCAAGGTTTCGCGGAAGTCAACGATGAACAGGCGCGCGGGCGCGAGCCGGTTGATGCCCACGATGGCTCGGTGGATCAGGCCGCGGTCCGAGAAATGGACCCGCCAGCGTTCCTTGCGGTCGAGGTAGCCGAACTGGTTCTTGAGCGCGCCGCTAAGCAGAACATTGATATGGGTCTTCAACACCGGCAGGGAAATGACCAGGTCAAATTTATTGGGCACGGCGCTGAATTTCAAACGCTCGCCCGGAGCGATTTCCCCGGCGGTCATCTCTTCCCGGTAAAAATCTAAAAACCGGATGCCCTGTTCCCGCGCGGTTTTGGCCAGGACATGATCCTTCAAGACCTTGCCGGGCCGGACCAGGTCGGAGGCCGCGGCGTCTCCCGCGGCCAGCTCGACCTGCCCTTTGAGCAGCCGGATCATTTGCCGGAACAACTCGGGATCGGTGGTGGTCGGATAAGGCTCGGCTGAGACCAGATTGGGCTTAAGCAAAACCTTGCCTTGGAGCCTGGACGCGAAAATCTCCAGCGCCTTTTCCAGGAACGGCTGAATCCGGTCGGACCGGCTGAAATATATTTTGGCGGGCGCCATTGATAATATTATAAAGGGGGATGCGGGATTGACCAAAGCCAATTGGGGACGGCGGCCCGGGGGACGCTCATCCCGGCTTGTTCCGGCAAATGGAAATATGCGGTCCTCCGGGCCAACTCGCGTTGCGGGTCGAGTTCCTTTCGCGCGGCGCTCAGATAATCCGGAACCGTCTTGATTTTTCCCGCGGGCGGCGATGTGATAGACCGCGCCTTCAAGCTGGATCCGTCAGGGCCGGGCCATGGTTCGGGAATATCGCAAAATATAAAGGGTGGTCAAGCGGCAAGGTTCAAGTGAAGCTTTGACCCCAATTGCCCGGTGATGGCGGAGAGGGCGGGGCGGCGGAAAGCCACGGGATGCGGCAACTCCATTTCAACCGCGGTCTCAAGATCACAATCAGGCGTTTCGCTCTTCGCGCTTGGCGGTTTGCTTCCCGCTTTTCGCTGATTGCCCCCAATTTGACGGGGGCATTCCGGTCAGCTAGAATTAAAGCCATAAATGGCTCAAGGATTTGAGCACAAAAGGGAATGCCCGCGAGCGAGCTATCCGCTCAAGGTATCTTGTCTCGGGGAAGATCAGGTCCTTGAGGCCCGGGCGGAAAACTTTTCGCTATCCGGCGCCTGCTTGCAAACCTCCGGGGAATTTGTGCCGGGAAAAAGCCTGGGAGTCATTTTAAGATTTCCGGGCGCGCGCAAGTTTTTCGTGATTCCGGCGGAGGTGGCCTGGTCCCAAGCCTGCGCGTCGGAGGACGGCGGAGCGCCGGATCGGCTCGGGATCAAATATTTTTACCTTTTGCCGGATGTGCGGGAGAATTTCCGGGCGTTGCCGAGCATGCTCCCAACGGGATAAAAAAGATGGGAAAGGGCGTGTTAATCATAGACGATGACCACAAGG
>CAIUDS010000307.1 GCA_903897985.1 uncultured delta proteobacterium | reverse complement strand
CTACCTCAATAAAACCTCGGGGATTGACGAAATCCTGTACCGGGTGAATGCCATGTTTTATCCCCATTTCGAAAAAGAGCGGCGCTTCCCGCGGGTGGTTTGCAGTCTGCCGGTTGACTACCAGTTCAACGACGCCAAGCATTCCAGCCACACCACCACGATCAGCGTGGGCGGCTGTTTCGTCCGGACCCTCAAGCCCGCGTCCAAGGGCACGAACTTGAGCCTCTGGATGAACCTCCCGGAATGCGGCTGCCCGGACCCGATTCAATTCCGGGGCCGGGTGGCCTGGTTTAACGGCTACGATACGGAATTCAAGCCCAATTCCCCGCCCGGCATGGGAATTGAATTCAAGGACCTGCCGGAACAGGGACGGGAATGCCTCAAGAACCTGGTGGCAAGAAAGCTTAAGGAAGAAGAAATCTGGAAACTGTAACCTTGGGCCGCAGGACCTAAAAGCCGATCAGGGATTCCAGTCGAGCCGTGGAAAAAAATCCCGCCAGCCGATATTTTTCAGCAAAAATCGCGGTCCCCCTCCTGCTCTTCGTCCATGCCGTGCTTTCTTTTTCCGTGTTGCGGCAGAGTTCCTGCACGCTGGACGAGGGTTATCATTTGGCCCGGGGCCTGGCGATTATTTTCACGCGCGATTTCCGTCTAAGCGTGGGCCATCCGCCCCTGATCAATATCCTTTCCGCGTTGCCGGTGTCTTTTCAGGAAGGCCTGCGGGTTCCGGCGGTGAACGCTTATGTGGGCTGGAACAGCCCCAAGATGGACCAGGATTTAAGGAAACGGCGTTTTGTCAAACTGCTTTTTGCCAATCAATGGAATCGCGATCCGGCCGGCATGATCGCCCGGGCCCGGGTGATGACCATAATCCTCTCGCTCATCCTCGGACTCATGGTTTATCTCTGGGCCAAAAGCCTCTATGGCGGGCGCGCCGGTTTGCTCGCGCTGTTCTTCTATGCCCTCTCCCCGGACATCCTGGCGCATTCCGAACTGGCCACCAATGACCTGGGCGTGGCGCTGTTTATTTTCCTTTCCTGCTTCGCCCTCTGGCGCTGGCTGGAGCGGCCGGGGTGGAAGAATTTTCTGGTTACGCTGCTTTTTTTCGGCCTGGCCCAGTTGAGCAAGTTCACCGCGGTGCTGCTCTATCCGCTGTTTTTGCTCATTTTCCTCGGCGCCGTAGCCGGAGACCGGAGCCAAGGCTTCCGTAAACTGTTCCGGCCCTCGTTCCGCTCTCCGGATTTTTTCTCCACCATTTACGCCCTGCTGCTTTTTTTTATCGGTTCTCTGTTTGTGATCTGGGCCGGATACGGGTTTGAAATCCATTCCTTTTACGGCCTTTCCCGCATGGGCATTGTGAGTTGTCCGGGCGTGGGGTTGACGCTCAAGCTCAAATGCCTCATGCTCGGGTTACTCAAGGAACTCTCGCTTCCGCCCGTAACTTATTACTACGGGTTGTGCCACACTTTGCTGGACACGGAAAACCTGCTCACCCCGATTTATTTCATGGGCCAACTCAGCACCAAGGGTTGGTGGTATTATTATCCGCTCCTGTTCCTGATCAAGACCCCCCTCCCCCT
>CAIUDS010000306.1 GCA_903897985.1 uncultured delta proteobacterium | reverse complement strand
GGCCAGGGCGAACACGGCGGCGCTGAACAGAATCAAGAACCCCGACCCTGCCCTTTTTCTGAGTCGGACCGAGATCGCGAGCCAGAGCGCAAATCCGAAAGCCAGAAGCAAATAAAAAATAATTTTGCGCTCGCTGTTCGCGGGGGAATGCGCGGCTTGGAGCGCGAACACCAGCCCGGAAAAGCCAAGCAGAAGCGCGAACGGCAAGGCCGGGGGCGGATTTTTCTTCAGCCCGATCCTTGAAATTGAAATCAAGAGAAAAATAATTGCCGCGGACATGGCGAACACCACGAGGTTGTTCCAGGTGGAACTCGAGTTGAGGCTGTGAAGGAGCAGCCCCATTTCCGAGAGCAGGTTGGCGGACTCGCGGAAGCGGAACAGGGCATAGGTTGCCGGCGCCATTGCCAACTCGACCAGGGCAAAAAGCTCCGCGGCCAGGAAGATGCTGACCAACCCTCGGCTTAGGTTGCTTGTAAGGCCATTCCTATCGCTCATCAACAGAATTATGACCGCCATTGTCGCTCCGAGCAAGCGCGCCGCGACGGTTGCTTTGGGAGGATGCTTGCAAAAGCGGTTGAGCGGTGTTATTAACTATTAAGCATGAAAGCAGGCAAAGGCCGGTGGTATCTGCGGGTGTTTGATTTTCTGGCCGGGATGGGTTCCGCTCGGATTCTCCTGGCGCTGGGCACCGCGATCGTGGCCTTGACCATGGCCATCTACATCATCGAGAAGGCGAACGGGAAGGATTTTCACAACTTCGGCCAGGCCATTTACTGGATGGTGGTGACGCTGACCACCACCGGGTACGGCGACATCACGCCCAAGACCGCGCCGGGCCGGGCCTTGACCGTGGTCATGATCATATTGAGCATGATTTTCGTATCGAGCCTCACCGCCACCATCGCGTCGCGGCTGGTGGAGGGCAGGCTGATGGAGGGAAAAGGCATGACCGAGATCAAATCAAAAGGTCATATCATTATCTGCGGCTGGAACCAGGGCGGGAAGTCGCTGCTGGAAACCCTGTATCGGGAGTCCAGCCACATCCCGGAGATCGTGCTGGTGAACGAGCTGGCGGAGGAAGAGATAAACGAGCTGCTTTACGCGCACCGGGAGCAGGAGCTGAAATTCGTTCGGGGCGACGGGACGCAGGAGAGCGTTCTGGAGCGGGCGGGGGTCAAGACGGCGCACCAGATGATTATCCTGGCGAACGGCCGGATTGAGGAAGGCTTTGCGCGGGCGGATGAGAAGGCGCTATTGACCGCGTTGAGCGCGCGGTCGGTGAACCCCTCGCTCCGGATCGCGTCGGAACTGGTCAACCCGGATAACCTCCGGCACCTCGAGCGCGCGGGCATAGACCCGATCGTGCCCTATGGCGCGGGCCATGATTTCCTGCTCGCCAACTCCGTGGTGGCGCCGGGCATCGCCCTGGCGAGCCAGGAACTTTTCAAATCCCTGCCCCGGGCCCGGATGCGGCAGGCGAAACTGCCGGGGCATCTGGAGGGCGCGGAATTCGGCAAGGTGCGCGAGCATTTCCGGCAGTCGGAATCGGCGCTGGCGTTCGGGCTGGCCTGGGAGCAGGAAGGCGGGTTTGGGCTGGAGGATGTTCTGTCGGAGGACTTGACCGCGATCGACCAGTTCATCAAGAAGCAGTTCGCCGGGATCGAGCAGGACTTTTTCGGCAAGGAGAAAATTTTCGAAGTCAAGATCAATCCGCCGGACAATTTTCCGGTGAAAAAGGGCAGCCTGGTCCTGCTGATCGTGTAAGGAGAGAAGATGAGCGAAGAACTTCAACTCTTATCCAAAGTCCGGGTGCTGGAGGGCGTGAGCGAGGCCGGCTTGAAGCAGATCCTGGAGATCGCCCGAGAGCGCAAGTTCGCGCCGGGCCAGGCCATCATTTCGGAGGGCGAGACCGGGAATTCCATTTTCATCATCAAGCATGGGGAGGTCGAGATTTCCATGGCCATCACCCTGCCCCTTTCGCAGCGCGAGCGCGAGAAGGTCCTGGTGCACCTGGGCCCGGGCAGCTTATTCGGGGAGGTCGCGTTTGTGTTTGGGCAGGAACAGCGGAGCGCCACGGTGTCGGCGCGGACCGAGGTTTCGCTTTGGGAGGTGACCAGTCCGGATTTCGACAAGTTCGTGGCGGGCAACGCGCATGACGGGTTGGTTATTTTCAAGAACATCGCCAAGATCGTGGCCGAGCGGCTGCGCAAAGCCAACCAGGATGTGGCCAAACTGACCACCGTGCTGAGCGTGGTCTTGAGCAAGGTCGAGCGGGGCAAGTAGCTTGGAAGACAAGATCAAAATCCTGGTCGCGGACGACAACATGCTGATCCTGGCGGTCGCCAGCGACGCGCTTAAGGCCTCGGGGTTCGAGGTCTTTACCGCGAGCCAGGGTCCGCAGATATATCAAGAAGTCCTGAAAAATAATCCCCATCTGGTTTTGCTCGACATCATGATGCCCGGGATTGACGGGATCGAAATCTGCCGGAACCTCAAGCGCGCGCCCAAGACCAAGGATATTTTAATCGTGATCCATTCCGGAAAAAAGGATCCGGACTTGATGGATTTGGCGCATGCCGGGGGCGCGGACGGGTTCATCATCAAAAGCGACGCTTACGAGGCCCTGGTGGCTCGGATCAAGGAAATCCTGCGCGAGAAACTGGGCAAAGAACTTTAAAAAAAGTCCGAGTTTCGCGGTTTTTCCTTCCCGGCTTCGCGCAACCATGAACCAATCATAGGCAAAGATTGTCAAACCTTCTGGCTTTGGTATAATAAAAACCATGAACACAAGGATCGAGCGGCTGGGCGTTTTGACCGGGCTTTTTATTTTGCTGGTATCCCTCCAGGCCATGGGCGCGCCCGCGAACTACCGCGGGATCAAGAAGCAAATCAATATCACCGGCCCCAACAAGGAACTGGCGGTGGGCAAGAACCGGTTCGTGATCGGCCTGGACAAGGCCGCGTCCCAGTTGCATTTCCTTGACACCTGGAACTGGCGGGTGCTCAATCCGGCCGGCTCGGACACGGTCAGCCTTTCCGGGAACGCGGTCGCAATGGATATCAACCAATCGGGGGATCGGCTGTATTTCAGCTACCAGAACGGGTGGGTCAAATGGATGGACCTGGCGCCGCTCCATACCCTGGGCTTCAATCCGGAATTGGACCCCACGGATTTACACATCGAGCCCGGAGCCACCGTCACTTCCGGGTCCACGGTCCTGAACAGGATTATGGCGATCCAGGATTCGGACAGCGCCTCCTTTGACTGCGTGTTCGTGGAACTGAAAGAGGGGGACACCAGTTCGCTACGCGGGATGCTGGTCAATGGCAACTCAGTTGAGAAACCTAGCCTGGCAAACCTGTTAGACAAAGTGACTAATCTTGAGCTAGCCAAAAGCCAGAAAAGCCTTTTTGTCAAATATGAAGACCCCGCGGGAACCACCCATTTTTCGGGGTATAAATGTTTTTCCCTTACCCATTCCGGTGTTGTGGTTGGAGATGGCCTCACCACCCAGATCAGCGGAGTATTCAAGGGCATCGCCGCGAGCGGGAACGGAAACCTTCTGATCGTCGGCGACCATGATTCGGCGCAGCTATGGCCCTATCGCATTCAACGGCAGGCTGACGACAGCTTGCTGGCCGCGCTCGGGACTTTGTTTGACCTTCCCGGTTCGGTTCCGGTGGATCAAATCTGGCTGACCAAGATTTCCGGAGAAGGCGCAAATCATAATCTGGCTTTTTTTGCGCAGGGGCGCAATTTAAAGCTTTGGCCGTTGCGGGGAGATTCCGTTGAATTCGGGAACACGGTCACCCCGATCGAAAATTTTCCCGATGCTCCATTGATTCTGGCATCCTCCAGCCCGGAAGACGGATATATATATGTTGCGCCCGCGAATTCGGAAACGGTTTCCATCATCACCGCCAATCCCTGGATCAGCAATCTGGCCACCAGCGCGAGCGAGCCCATCCTGACCGAAACCTTCAAATTAAAGTTTTCCACCAACCGCCCCAATTCCTTTTTCACCGTTCTTCCCTGCACCGCTTTCAGCGTGTCGCCCTCGGGCTGCGGGGACGAGTTGGCCTCGGGCCAGTTGGATGGAAGCACCGCCAACATCACGATCGCCAGCCGCGACCTGGGCGAAGGCACTCACATTCTGGGCGTGTTCCTCCGCGACCGCTTTGCCGCGCCGTTCCATCAGGGCCGCGACGCCCTCCGCGTGAATATAGACCTGCCCCCGCCGCCCCAGCAATTCGATCTAGGCTGGGGCGACCAAAGAATTTTCATCAAGTTCAAGAGTCCGGATGTCACGGACTTGAAAAAATATAAGATCTATTACGGAACCAACTGCGCGGCTGGGTTCTACAAACCCGGCCACATTGACGCCAGCGGTGGCAACGGAGATCCGCCTTCGCCGATCATAATCAAAGACCCGGAGCGTGATCACGATTACGAAAAAGTGGTTGAGAACCTGGTGAACGGGACCACCTATTGCGCCCAGATCGTGACCGGGGACACGGCCGGGAACCAATCCGTCAGCGAGCGCAATAGCGCCACGCCGGAAAAAACCAAAACCCCCTCGCAGGATGCCGGGGAAAAAGGAAATATTAGTTGCTCGGTGCGGGGTCCGCTTCCTCCGGGGGCGCCGGCGCGGTCGGACTTGATCTTGCTGCTTTTGCCCCTGGCCGCGGCCTTGATGCTCAAAATAAAATTAAGGAGCAGGAGATGAAATTGGGTAAAACATTTTTCGCCTTGGCGCTGCTGGTTCTGGCCTTGAGCCCGGCTTGGGCGCAGGAGGAAAAGCCACGCCTTTTTGGCAAGGAAACCGAACCGAGGTCCTATGGTTCTTTTGAGCTTTGGTACCAGTATTATGTTTTCGACGAAACCAAGGTGTTCGAGGAGTTTTTCGACAAAAAGAACATCCAGCCCTATGGCCTGAGCGTGGGCTTTTACCCGTTGCGGAACCTGGACTTGATGGTCAAGGCGGGCTACGGGGAAAATGCCGGCCATACCCTCGGGATCAAGAGTGGAGAGCCGAGCGAGGAAGAGGTAAAGTTGATCGTGATCCCGGTCCAGGCCGAGCTGGCCTACCGGTTTGATTTCTTCAAGGAACAGTTCCTCGTGCCGACCGGCGGGGTGGGATACGACTGGTGGTTTTTCCAGGAAAACAATGAATTCAGCGACAATGTCACCGGGGAAAAAACCGGGTGGCACGCCACCGCGGGTTTGGCCATCCTGCTCGACCGCATTGACTCGAGCGGCAGCTTTTCGCTCATGCAGGAATACAGCGTGGAAAATGTTTTTCTCAACTTCGAGGCCCGATGGTGCTATCTGCAAAAAGGCGACGGTTTCGATTTCAGCGGAGTGGGATATAGTGTCGGACTGCTCTTTGAATTCTGATCCCGGCGCCCGGGAAGAAGCGGTTGCCGGCCCCAAGCGCAACCTCAAACTCAAGCTGGAATATGACGGGAGCAAGTTCCACGGCTGGCAATACCAGGTGGGCCAGCGCACGGTGCAGGGGGTATTCGAGGAAACCCTGATGCGGCTGACCGGGGAAAACATCCGGGTGACCGCGGCGAGCCGGACCGATGCCGGGGTTCACGCGCTGGAGCAGGTGCTCAATTTCCGCACTGCCAGTCCTCATGCGCCCGAGGTTTTCCTGCGCGCGCTCAACGCCCTGCTCCCGAGCGATATCGCGGTCCTGACTTGCGAGGAGGCCCCGGCCGGGTTCAACGCCCGCTTCTGGGCGCGGGGCAAAATCTACCGCTACCTCATTTACAACCGGCCTCAGCGCCGGGCGTTCGGCCATTCTTACTCCTGGCATTTTCCCTGGACGCTGGACGCCTCGGCCATGACCAAAGCCGCGTCCCACTTGATCGGGAGCCATGATTTCAGCGCATTTGCCGCGAAAAGCCGGGAGCGCGAGGGCAAGGACCCGACCCGGGAAATGCGCCGACTGGAGCTCGTCTTGAATGAGCAAGGTTATATCCTGTTCGAGTTGGAGGCCGGCTCTTTCTTGAAGCAGATGGCGCGCAATATCATCGGGACCCTGGCGCTGGCCGGCGCGCGCAAGATCGAGCCGGAAACCGTCAAGGACATTCTGGAGTCAAAAGATCGAAAGACCGCGGGGCCGACCGCGCCAGCCTCGGGGCTATACTTGATCAAGGTTCTATACTAAGGAGGAACAAAGATGAAAGGGGTTGTGGCCGTCATTGCTCTGATCCTGGGTTTGAGCGTCTGGTCCTGCGA
Source organism: uncultured delta proteobacterium (assembly GCA_903897985.1). GTDB lineage: Bacteria > RBG-13-61-14 > RBG-13-61-14 > RBG-13-61-14 > DRUE01 > CAIYYW01. Next base: position 3,033 of record CAIUDS010000306.1, on the reverse strand, counting down.
CAATGTATCGTCGCCGCCTCCCAACCCGAGCGCCAAGGCGGAAAAGCAGGCGCGGGAAGCGGCGCAGCCGGAACCGACCGTGATCCCGGAAGTCACGCGGGAGGATATGATTGAAACCTACAACATGATTGTGGAGCTCCGGAACAAGCTCCATGTCTGGAAGGACACGCTGGATCCCATGCTCAAATCCAACGACCCCTATTTTGCGGCGAAGCGCGACAAATTCCGCAAATGGGTCGGCGGCAAGGCGGTTCTGATCAAGGTCCGCGAGGAGCGCATTTCCCCGGAAACGCATCACCTTACCAATGACCATCCCGCGGTCAGCCTGATGATGGCGTTCGCCTCGCTCAAGCGCATGATGAGCGACTACATCAATTTCTATTACTTGAAACAGCCCATGACGCCGGGAACCGACGAGGAAATGAGAAAATGGCTGGATGATTTCCAGAAAAAAATGCCCAACTTTACGCCGTCCCCGCCGGTCCCGCAGCCCGAATCCGGCGCAACCTTCTGATCCGCTATTTCATGCAGTAATATTCAACCGTAGTGGGCGTGGTCTGCGCCGCCAACAAACGGTTGTCCTCGCTAACCGCCATCCGGTATTTCAGCGGCGCTTCAAACCATTCCTTTTCCCAAAGCTTACGCGATTTCTCGAATTCGACCAGGAAGGCCTTGCCCGAGCCCTGACTGGTTTCCCCATACACGAACAGGCTCCGGCCGTCCCGCGAAAATTGCAGCAACTGGGCCAGATAGACCTCGCCGGTCCAGATGGCCGAACCCTTTCCCGTTCCTTTATTCTTCTCGATAAGCTCCCGTGTCCTCCAAACCTGCACCTTCCGGTCCAGACCCTGAAAGGCCACCAGGCCCCCGTCGTAAGACACCCCGGCGCCATAGCCCTCCAGGATCACCTGTTCCAGGCTGACGCGGGAGGAAAGGTAAATCTGCTTCTGGCTCTGGAGCAGAGTAAGGAACGGCTGGCTGAGCACGATTTCGGCCGAGGCGGACATGCTAAGGAAGCGCATTCCGGAGGGAAGTTCCCATACCCGCCTACCCTCGAGGTTAAGGAGCAGCCCGGAGGTGGAGTCGTAGATGAATTTCTCTTCCGGGTCAAACCCCACATACCAGAGATAACTCTCGCGGTCCCAGAGCGGATTCATGGCCCGGTCATGCGCATAAATCTTCTTGGCCAGAGCGTCGCCGAAGATAATGTAATTGCCCTTGGGGCTGAGCTGGCTGGTGAAATACCGGTAGGGGTTGGGCTTGCTCAACTGCTCCTGGCCCGAGCGGTCCGCCAGGTGCACGATCAGGTCCAGCTCGGTTATCTGCAGGCCCTTCTTCGGGACCGGGCTGGTCTGATATAGAATCACCTGCCCATCCCGGCTTATGCCCGCTCCGGTCACAAATTTGAGGTCATCTTTTTTCCAGACCAGCTTGCCCTTCTGGTCATAGAGCTTCAGCCAGTCCTCGCCTTGAATCAGGACCTCCCCGCTCAAACCCGCCAGGTATAATCCCTTGATCTCGCTTACGCCGGTTTCCTTGAAAACCAGGCCCGGGCTGGGCTGGTCCTTGCCCATCGCCGCAACCACCGCCAAGCCCAGAAGTAGAACCAGCACCCCTAAAATCTTCATTAATTTGCTCATGAGTTCAATTATATCCGCATCCCCATTTTTGTCCATTTCCAGATCATCATCAAGAGCGGCGACTTGCTCGGGACGGCATCTAAACGATAATGTCAAACATAATGAGCTTGAAACATTTAAGTTCTTGCCTGGCCGTCTGCGCGCTCTGGCCGATGCTGCTCGCCGGGCATCAGACCTATCCCAGCGCTCCCGCTCCCGCCGCTGCCGCTCCCTCCGCGGCCATTGCCCCCAATCCCGTCAAGCCCGAACGGGCGGTCACGGAAAAGCTTCTGGCCGCGTCCGAGTATGGATACATCGTTCAGGAATCGCTGCTGGTCAGCCCGGACCACCGCCATGTGGCTTTCATCCCCTGTTCCACCTGCTTCCCTAACATTTAATTTCTCCCATCCTTATCAATCGGTTGCCATTATATGTTATTATATTTATATTTAAATGTCAAGATTTATTTGGGCAACAGGCCCTTAAGACTTGACCCCATAGGATTTCGGTGGGGTGAGCTGTTTGACCGCGTCCGTTGTTAATTTTGGCGAGCGACCGGCAACGATTCTATCCTCAGAGCGAAATAAGCTCGCCGTCCGCGGGAATCAGGATCTTGTGGGAAAGCCCGGCGGAATCCAGATGGCTCTTGAGTTTCGCTCGAGTCGTGGCGCAGTGGTTGAAGGCCTCCATATGCACGGCCACCACTTTGCCGGGGGCGAGTCGGACGAACTCCAGGATTTCGTGCACCGGCATGAGGATGGGACGGCCTACATCCAGGACCGCCCCGCCGGCGTTGACAACGCACACCTCCGGTTCCCATTCTTTCAGGACCCGTCGCACCCGCTCTGTTAGCACGGTGTCTCCGGCAAGGTAGAGGGATGGTTGTCCGGGAAAACGGAGAAAGAACCCCACACCCGGCCCCATGAGCATTCGTAATATGCCGGAGCCGTGGGCGGACGGAACCGCGCGGATGGTTCCCCCAAGGCAGTCCGTCTCGGAATCGTCAGGGACCGGCCTGGCCTTCAGCCCCTTTCTTTTAAGCGCCCTTTCATCCTTTTGGCCGCAAAAAACAGGAACCCCCTGCTTTTTCAAGAACCGCAAACCCGCTCGGTCCAGATGATCCAAATGCCCGAACCGAAAATGAGTGAGCAACGCGGCGTCTATAGCGGTCAGGGCCTCTTGGGTGTTTTCCGGCAAATCCGTTGTGGGATTGAGCCGCGGAGGGCGCCGGAAAAATGTAAACGGAGGCAGGCGTCCCTTGGGGCTCAGGCAGGGATCAATCAGGATTCGTCGGTCTCCCAATCCAATGACCACGGTCGCGTTACGGATGAGTTGTATTTCCATTGGTTCTTCCCGAATGACCGGCCCCAATGCCCGCGAAGGGTTTTTCAGGGCTAATGACCGGATTTGACAT
>CAIUDS010000305.1 GCA_903897985.1 uncultured delta proteobacterium | reverse complement strand
GAAGGAAATGCCGGAACTCTTGCAAAACATTCAACAGCTCAACACCTGGAAGCAAATTGCGGAATACGCGAAAATTTGGATGGCGGTGGACGGGAACCGGCCGTTCGTGCTGGTCAAGGGCAAGGCTTTTATTGGAGAGGTTTCGCTGGAACTGGTTCAGATGAATGCCCGGATGCCGCCTTTGCCTTCACCCGGAAAATGACCCAGTCGCCCCGGTCATAAACCTTCTCGAAAAAGTCCGGCATCTCCGCCAGTTTGGCGATCGTCTCCGGGTGCGCAAACGGATAATCGTATGCGGGAATGTGATATTCCGGGTTCCGGTTCACGATCACCCAGGCCGCCCTCCGGTATGCGATGATTTTCCGCAGCAATTCCGGAGTCGCGTCCGGAGCGAAAAAAGCCATTTCCTCCAGCCGCCGCTGGTCCTGGTCCGGGACCCCCACTCCGGGCTTGTGCTGGACCGCCACATAGCAGCCCAGATACGCGGTCAGCCGGAAGCTCGTGAAAACATCTGAATAGACCACCTCGCCCGGCTGGACCAGATTTTGTTCCCGCAAAAACTGGAACGGCGCATCGTCCCAGAACAGGGTCTCGCGGTATTCCGGCTTCAAGTCCAGAAGCATTTCCTGGAAAAGATTCCGGTACATAACATCCCCCGAGAGCGGGATCATGGCCAGCACCAATGCCAGAGCCACGAGCAGGGAGACCGCATAGGCCCGGAACTTGCCGATTTTAAAACGCGCGAAAATCCATTCGAGCGCGGCCGGGGGAGCGAGGAAAGCGAATAGGGCCGGGAGCCGGAGGATTCGGCGGAGATAGCCGAGCGTGAAAAACTTGGCGAACAGGGTGGCGAGCGCGGGATGCAGGACCAGCGCGGTCACCCCGACCAAGCCGTAGAATCCGGCCAGGGCGCCGGGCCGGTTTTTCTTCCCCAGCCAAAAGAGCCCGGGGCATAGGACCAGACCGAGGAAGAAGAAGGGATAAAAGGTCATGTTGGGATCGGAAAAACTGCGCTTGAGGGGGTTCAGCAGGAACAGGTTGGGTGTGAGCAAGCCGCGGTAGGGATTCCGGCCAAAGGCCGACCACTGGGTGTTCTGGACCGTTTGCCAGCGCAAATAAACATAGGGGAGCGCGACTACGAGGCCGATGATGATCATGGCCAGAACTCTGCGCCACTCGCGGCTGCGGAAAAATTCGCTCTGCTTGAAATTAAAGCTTAATTTGGAAAAGGGCCGGGCCAGGAAAAGCATGATCAGGAGCGGAAGCGCGACCAGAAGCAAGGCATAGAACCAGGGCCGATCGAGGAAAAATCCCGGGAACAGCGGCTCGAACCATCTCTTGGGGCTTTCCGGGATTTTGAAAGCGACATAAAGGGCGCTGAACAAGAACGGCAAGACCAGCAAAAAGAGCAGGCTGTATTTGAGAATTGCCCGGATCGGGCCGGGTCCGCTTTTGTCGAAAAGGTTTGCGAGCGCGCGGCTGGCGCGGACGGACTCGGCCAGGAGATAAAAGGACAGCGTCAGATAAAAGGCCAGCCCCCAGAGCGGGTGGACAATGCTCACCCCCAGCGCGGAAAAGGCGAGCAGGGCGAAAAGCTTGCCCCCGCCCTGCTCCAGGCAAAGGAAAGCCAGGTTCAACAGCGCCGGGAAAGCCAGCAGCCACATGCTGTCGTCCGGGAAGAAGGTGGTGAGCCGGACAAAAAACAGGCCGCCGTAAAATAGCTGGTAGAAAAAATAAAAGCATGACGCGACCAGGCCGGGCCGCTCGCCCAGGGCCCTCCGGGCAAAGCCGAAGAAGGCGATGAAGCAGAGCGGGACCGTGAGAAACGCCGAGTGGAGGTAGAGCGGGACCGGGTCTATCCGGTTCTGTTTGGCGACCAGGGCCCAGAGCAAGGCCTGGAGGTTGTAGGCATGGATCGGGTCCGGCGGCGCGTCAATATAATAATAATTATGAATGGAGGCCTTGCCCCAGACCAGGAATTTGCGAACCATGCTGATGTAATTGTAATAGTCCCAGTCATGCCCGGGCCGGCGATAAGACCCGGTGTACCAGGCCAGGACCGCGGAACCCGCGGCCAGCAAAAGCACAACCCCGGCGATGGAAAGGTTGCTGCTCCGGGGTTCGGATTCCGAGGGGGCGGTTTTGAAAAAATCCCGCGGGGTGCGCGAGAGCAGGATCAGCCAGGCCATGATGCCCATGATGAAAAAAACCCAGAACACGGTTTCCAGGTCAAGCCCCAGCAAAAAAAACAAAAGCGCCGGATAGCTGAACATGCCCAGGCTGAAAATAACGGCGAAGCCCAGCCGGTCCAGAACATCGCTCTCGCGCTCGAGCGCGATTTGCGCCAGGCAATAGCCCGGGAAAAAGAACAGGCTCAAAAACCCCGCGGCGAGCTTCAGGCTCAAGCCCGGCTCGAGCCCGATGATGATCCCGAACTCCAGGCCGAAGATGGCCAGGCCCGAAAGCAAGATGGCTGGAAACCGGGGATTCATTCCGCCCTCCAGTAAAATCCAAACCGCCTTTTTTGTAAAGCCATTCTTATCTATAATATATCAGATGCGAGTTCTGTTCATCCGGCCCAATTCTCAGATCATCGCCACGCCGGTCCCGCTCGGGATCGGCTATGTGGCATCCTACCTGCTGAGCAAGCGGCCGCAGGACTCGGTGAAAATCATTGACGGCCGGAACCGGCGTTTAAGCCACGAGCGAGTTACGGAACAGGCTCAGACTTTTTCGCCGGACCTGATCGCCATCAGCGCGATCAACTTTGAGGCGGACCAGGTCAAAATCCTGGCCGGACTTTTAAAGCAGGCGTTGCCCTCGGCGCCGATCGTGCTGGGCGGTCCTTATGCCTCGGCCAACCGCGCGAGCATCCTGGAAAAAGATCCTCACCTCGATTTCGTGGCGGTGTGCGAAGGCGAGGAAACCTTTTGCGAGCTGGTGGCGGCGCTCGAGCAAAAAAGCGACCCGGCCGGGGTCCGCGGGATCTACTTCCGGGAAAACGGCAAAATAAATTTCACGGGCGAGCGCCCCCTGCTCCAGGATCTCGACCAACTTCCGCTCGACTGGGACCTGCTCGAACCGAAAAGCTATTTCCGGCGCGGGGGCAGGAATTCCGAGAACATCGTCAAATACAGCCACCGGACTTTGACCGCGCTCACCAGCCGGGGCTGCCCCTATGGCTGCATTTTTTGCCACAACATTTTCGGGAAGAAATTCCGGGGGCGCAGCCCGGCGCAGGTGGTCTCGGAAGTGGCGATGCTCCGCGAGAAATACGGGGTGGAGGAGTTGGAACTGGTGGATGACGGATTCAACCTGAACCTGAAGCGGGCGAAGGACATCTGCCGCGGGCTCATCGCCCGGGACCTGGGCCTGCATCTTTCGCTGCCCAACGGCATCCGGGGCGACTTGGTGGACGAGGAATTCCTGGACCTGCTCAAAGCGGCCGGGTTTTACCGGATCGCCTTTGCGGTGGAATCGGCCAGCCCCCGGATCCAGAAACTGATCAAGAAAAAGATAGACCTGGCCAAGGTCGCGTGGGCGATTGCACAGACCAGCAAACGGGGCATGATCGCCACCGGCTATTTCATCATGGGCTTTCCGGAGGAGACCGAAGAGGACATCGAAATGACCATCCGCTTCGCGCGGGAGAGCAAGCTGAGCGTGGCCAGTTTTTTCTATCTCAACCCTTTTCCCGGGACCGAGGTGGCAAGGATGGCGGAGGCAAAAAATCTGCAGGAAAAACTGTTCCGCGATTACAGCACCATGACCGTCAACCTCAGCCGGGTCAGCGACGCGCGCCTGCATCAACTCAACAAGCGCGCCTACCGGAAATTTTACCTCGACCCGGCCCGGGTCTGGCGCATCCTCAAAGTCGTGCCCAAAAACTTCCGCACCCTGACCAATGCGTTCCTGGTTTTCCGGCTGCTCTTCGAGGACTCGGTCAACCAATGACAACCCCGCAAGAAAATCTCGCCGGCAAAACCGGGCGTCCGCGGCGTTGGATCAGGGTCACGGTTGACAGCCTGGTCCTGCTCCTGCTGGCCGCCATCGTTTTTGACGCCTATTATTACGAGCCGAACCATCCCCAGGTAGAGGCTTATCCGTTCCCGACCGCCAAATGGCCGGAAGGCCAGAAGCCGATCCGGGTGGCCCAGCTTTCCGATTTGCACCTGAGCAGTTACGGCAAAAGGGAACAGCGCGTGATCCGGGCGCTCAACGAGTTGAACCCGGAGGTGGTGGTGATGACCGGGGATTACTTTGGCAGAAAAAGTTACCTTCCGGTCATGGAAAAATTCCTGTCCCAGCTCCCTCCCGCGGCCATCAAGATCGCGGTGATGGGAAATGTCGAGCACTCGCTCCGGATCCCGCCGCAAGCATACGAAGACCTTTTTGCCCGCTTCCAGGTGCAGCTCCTGATCAACTCCAAGGTCTATCTCCAAATGGGCAAAGCCCGGATCTGCGTCGTGGGCCTGGACGACACCTCCTCCGGGTTTTACAACCCCAACCTGCTGCATGGACTCGCGCCCGACGATTTCAACCTGGTCTTGGCCCATTCGCCGGAAATATTTTCCCTGGTCCGGCCGAATAAGACCCCGAATATTGACCTGATCCTGACCGGCCATACCCACGGCGGCCAAATCCGCATCCCCGTCCTCCCGGCCTTCTGGCTGCCCAAGGACACCGACCGCTATGGCCGGGGTTTCTATCGCAAGTATGGAGTGGCCATGTACTTGAACCGCGGCATCGGCACCACCGTCTTCCCGGCCCGCTTCAACTGCCGTCCCGAAATCGCGGTCTTTGAATTGGGCGCCAAGCCTTAGCTGGTCTTCGGGGTGCAGACACTTTTGGGGCGCGGCCACTCCTGGCTGCGCACTTTATATTTCAATTAGTTACGCTTTTCTCGCTCAAGATACTCCTTCCCCGTAAAAACCGTCTTTCGTTGTTTTCAAGAGCCG
>CAIUDS010000304.1 GCA_903897985.1 uncultured delta proteobacterium | reverse complement strand
GGCCGGGATTTTGATCGCCGCTCCGGTGGAAAAGGTCTACGAGGCGGTGATGGACCACCCGAACTACGCCAAATATATTCCGATGACCGAGGGGATTGACGACCATTATTTGTTCGGAAATTTTTATCAGGAGGATTTGCACCTGAAGATCAAGCTCGCCTTTGTCAACTACCGGATGGATTACGGCTTGTATGATTTGCGCCGGCCGCCCTATCGGATGGACTGGAGCCTGGCCTGGGGAGAGTTCGACCGCAATGTCGGCTTCTGGGAATTGATCCCGACCCCGGACGGCAAAAGCACCATGGCCTTTTATTCGATCTATTCCGAGCCCCGGAGCAAGTTCTTCAAAATGATGTACGCGGCCGAGCCCACCCTTGAGATGCTCACCAATGTCAGCACCGCCACCATGATCGCGCACGCGGTCAAGGCCGAGGCGGAAAGGCGGGTCGGGGTCAAGCCGGCCCCGGCCAAACCCACGACCGGGACCGAGCTGGAAAAAATCCTGGCCGCCGACCCGAACACCCTTGGCCGGTTCCTCGAACGCGGCAAGCTCCTGATCCTCGAGCCCGGCCCCACCGTCTATCTGATCGCCGGGGCTCTGGTGAACGCGAACCCGGCCCGGGCCTATCAGGTGATCACGGATTTCAGCGGCTATCCGAAGTTCGTCCCGGGCGTGAAAAAAGTCTCGAAGGTCGGTTCGGGCAAGGGCGGGGACACTTACCAGTTCGACACCGAGTTCAACCTGGCCGGAGTCAAGTTCGACCAGTCCGACCAATGGACCTACCAGTTCGCCTCGCCCGAACAGGTTTCCTGGCAAATCGCCAGGCCCTGCTGCGGAGCGGCCCCGGGGTTCTGGAAACTGATCCCGCTCGGAGACAAGACCATTGTCTTCAACGGGACCACCGCGGACATCCGCGCGCTGGGCCGGATCCCGCGCTATGCCCTCTCGGTGGAGCCGACGCTGGAATATGCCACCCTTGCCAGCCAGGGGCTGCTGGTGATAAATTCGATCAAGAGCAGGATCGAGAAGAAGTGAGCCCAAATAATCCGAAAGGACGGAAAAAGTTATGAGCAAGCTTATCAGGGACGCTGGGCTATTGGTTTTGGCCGTTTCCCTTTTCAGCCTCCGGGCTCGGGCGCAGGAAGACAAAGTGGCGGTCCCGAAGAGCGAGGATGAAATCAAGCGGATGATGCGGGTCACCTACAACCAGCACATCCTGCCCGAGGGGGCGAACCGGCAAATGCTGGAAAACCTGATGGACCGCGGGCAGGTGATCGTGTTCTATGACCATCCGCCGGTGGTGCCCTGGATGAGCGCGGCCGGGATCATGATCGCGGCGCCGGTCGAGACGGTCTTCGCCACCCTCACGGATTTCGAGCATTATAACCAGTTCGTGCCCATGACCGGCGGGGCGGAATCCAAAAAGGTCGGCGACAACCTTTACGATGTGACCTTCCATATCAATGTCAAAATGGCCTTCATCAAATACACCATGGATTACGGGGTCTATCATTACAACCGGCCCCCATACCGGACCGACTGGGCGCGGTCCTGGGGCGAGTTCAACATCAATGTCGGCTTCTGGGAACTGATCCCGACCTCCGACGGCCGCACCATGGCCTTCTATTCGGTATATTCCCAGCCCCGCAGCAAATTCCTGAAAATAATTTTTTCGCGCGCCCCGCTGGTGGAAACCATGACCAATGTCAGCACCGCGGTAATGGTCACCCGCGCCACCAAGTTCGAGGCGGAAAAAAGATACAAAGCCGCGGGCGGAAAAATCGTGGCTCCCAAAAAACAGCCGCCGGTTTTCGAGTTGCTCACCCAGGATCCGGGGAGCATGAAGAAGTTTTTGGAACGCGGCAAGCTGCTGGTATTGGAGGATGGCCCCACGGTTTATGTCACATCCGGGGCCATTGCTTCCGCCCCGCGCGAGAAGACTTGGTCGGTGATCACCGATTTTTCAAGGTATCCCGAGTTCATGCCCGGGGTAAAAAAGGTCGAGTCCCTGGGCATGAGCCCGAAGGGGCCGAAATACCGGTGGGAAATCGCGATGGACCTGGCGCTCTTTGACTACAACTTTAAGTATGAGGCCGACTATGTCATGAAAAAACCTGAATACCTGACCTGGACCATGCTGCAGGAAGGGGCCGAGCCAGCTCCGGGATTTTGGAAACTGATGGAGAGCGAAGGGAAAACCCTGATGTTCAACGGAACCACCGCGGACCTCAGAAAAATGGGCTGGATCCTGGGCTACGCGGTAAAGACCGAGCCGACCCTGGAACACGCGTTGCTCGGCTGCCAGGCCCTGGTTGCGATCAATTCCATCAAAAAAGAAATCGAAAATCCCTCGAAATCCGCCCCCCAGGGAAAATGAGATGGTCCCGGAGATCAAAATCCGGCCCGCGGAATCCGGCGAGCTCGAGGTCCTCGCCGACTTGTATGAAAAGCTGACGCGCGACCAAGCGGCTTACGACCAGGCGGCCAAACTCCAGACCAATGCTGATTTTAAAACGCTGGTCCAAGGTTTTCTGCAGAGCGGCAATAACAAATTTTTTCTGGCCGAGTTGGACGGCAAACCCGCCGGGTTCATCCGGCTAAATATTTATTCTGGCCCCAACCTCGAAAAAGTGGACCCGGAAGCGGCTAAGCCGCCCTGGAAAAAATTCACCCCCCGCCGGGCCTTGAGAAAAATCCTGGTCTTGATCCTGGACTGGTTGGAAAAACCGCTGGACACCCCCATGTTGTTCGAGCAGCTCCGCCTGGGATATATCGCGGATATGTTCGTGGAAGCGGAGGCGAGAAAAAAGGGACTCGGGACCCAGCTGGTTCAACGGGCTTTGGCCTGGTTCAAGGAAAATAAAATTGACCTGGTTTATCTCCACGCCCTTTCCGGGAATCAAGTGGGAGTAAGTTTCTGGCAAAAACAGGGGTTCTCGACCTACCGCCTCGGCCTGCGCAAGAAAATCTGACCGCGGCTTGGAAAAAGGGGTTTGCCAATTATAATATCTGCCATGAAGTTGCGGAGGTCCCTGCTCATCCTGATGGCCGCGAGTTTCCTGCTCAGCCTCCCGGCCAACGCCTACATCGGACCGGGCGCCGGCTTCGCCATCCTCGGCTCGTTCATGGTTTTTTTCCTCGCCATTGTCGCCGCGTTTCTCTCCGTGCTCATCTTCCCCATCCGCTTTGTCATCAGGTTCGTCCAGGTCAAAAAGCAGGGCAACAAACCGTTCGTCAAGCGCGTGGTCGTGCTGGGGCTGGACGGGCTGGACCCCATGCTGGCCGAGAGGTTCATGGCCGAGGGCAAGATGCCCACTTTCAAAAAGCTTTCCGAGTCGGGCAGTTTCCTCCGATTGAAGACCTCGCTCCCGGCCATGAGTCCGGTCGCCTGGTCCTGCTTCGCCACCGGCGTCAACCCGGGCAAGCACAATATTTTCGATTTCCTCACCCCGGACCGGAACAGTTATTTGCCGGTCCTAAGTTCGACCAAGATCCGCGATCCCGCGAGAGTCCTCAAGCTCGGCCGCTACCGCATCCCGATCTCCAAGCCCACCATCCAGCTCCTGCGCAAGAGCCAGCCGTTCTGGAAAATCCTGGGCGACCACTGGATCTTCAGCCATATCATCCGCGTGCCCATCACCTTCCCGCCCGAGCCATTTTATGGCGCCCAGCTCTCGGCTATGTGTGTGCCGGATTTACGGGGCAGCCAAGGGAGTTTCACTTACTGGCGCGCCGCGAGCGCGGGTGGAAAGCACACCGGCGGGCTGGAGCTCACGCTGGAAAAATCGGATGGCGGGTGGAAGGGATACCTCCCCGGGCCGGAAAACACCTTGAGCAAGGACCGCGAGGAGTTGCGGCTGAACTTTGAATTGAAGACGAACGGCAAGGGCAGCCAACTCGTCCTGCCCGACCAAAAAATTGAACTTGAAGAACGCAAATACACGGACTGGATCACGCTCAAATTCAAAGCCGCGCCCGGGATCAAGGTTTCGGGCCTGGTGAAATTCATGCTGCTCAAGGCCGGCGACGCGGCCGAACTTTACATGACCCCCATCAACCTTGACCCGGAGCAGCCGGCCATGCCCATCTCGTATCCGGGTTTTTACGCGACCTATCTGGCCAAGCTGTTCGGGAGCTTTGCCACGCTGGGGCTGGCGGAGGACACCTGGGCCTTGAACGAGCGGGTCCTGGACGAGGAAGCGTTTTTGAAACAGACCTGGGATTTTTATGAAGAGCGGGAGAAAATGTTTTTCCATTGCCTGAGCCGGACTCGCAAGGGCGTGCTCGCGATCGTGTTCGACCACACCGACCGCATCCAGCACACCTTTTTCCGCTGTCTCGACCCGGGCCATCCGCTTTATAACAGCGAGGAAGCGAAAAAATATCGGGACGCCATCGAGCAGGTTTATGTGAAAGCGGACGGGCTGCTGGCAAGAACGCTCGCGCAACTGGGCCAAAAGGATTTGCTGTTCGTGATGAGCGACCACGGTTTCAAGAGCTTCCGCCGCGGGGTGAATTTGAACTCGTGGCTTTGGAAGGAAGGATACCTCGTGTGCAAGGACCCCAAAGGCTCGGCGGAGATGTTCTCGGAGGTTGACTGGACCAGGACCCGGGCGTATGCGTTGGGCCTTTCCGGGATTTATTTGAACCTCAAAGGCAGAGAGAAAAGCGGCGTGGTGGAAAAATCCGAGGCCGCCGGCCTCCGCAAGGAACTTTGCGAGAAGCTTACCGGTCTGAAGGACCCGCAGACCGGGGAGGTCGCGATCACCAAGGCTTATGACGCTTATGAGCATTTGTCCGGGCCGTATGTGGGCAATGCGCCGGAGGTGCTGGTCGGATACAATATCGGGTTCCGGATGGACTGGGACGGCACGCTCGGCGCGGTCAGCGACCAGGTCTTCAGCGAGAACCTGAAAAGCTGGAGCGGCGACCACTGCATTGACCCGGCGCTGGTGCCGGGCGTGCTCTTTTCGAGCGTCAAGCTGAAAACGAACGAGGCCTGGATCGGGGACCTGGCGCCGACGATCTTGAGGCTGTTTGATCTCGCGGCGCCGGCATACATGGACGGGAAGAGCCTGCTAAGCGACAGCGAACTCAAGGAGGTAAGCAAACGATGAAAAGAAGAAACTACTTGAAGGTTAACATTCTGGCGGGAACGGGACTGGCCTTGGGCGGGGGTTTTTCCCGGCCGGCGGCGGGGGCGGGCAATACCGGGAAAAAAGTGATCGTGCTGGGCATTGATGGGATGGACCCGCAAATGCTGAGAAAATATCTGGCCGAGGGCAAGATGCCCAATTTTCAAAAGCTGATCGCGCAGGGCGATTTCAAGGAACTCTCGACCACCATCCCGCCGCAAAGCCCGGTGGCCTGGGCGTCCTTCATCACCTCCACCAACCCCGGCCGCACCGGCATTTTCGACTTCATCCACCGCGGCCCGAAAAATTTCCCCGCGGACCTTTACCTTTCCACCAGCCGGGCCTCCGAGCCCGAAGGCGGCAAGCTCCGGCTGGGCGACTGGCTGGTCTCGCTCAAGGGCGGCAAGATCGAGAACCTGGTGAGCGGAACCCCGTTCTGGAATTATCTCGCCGAGTACGGCATTCCCGCCACCGTGTTCCGTTCCCCCAGCGATTTCCCGCCCTTCTCGAGCAAAGCCAACGAGTTCTCCGGAATGGGCACGCCCGACCTGCTCGGGACCTACGGAACCTTTTCCTATTACACCGACAACCCGCCTAAGAATGCCAAGGATGTGACCGGCGGCGAGGTTTTCCCCACCTTTGTCAAGAACGGCGCGGCGAAAAATTTCATTCACGGCCCCAACAACACCTTCCGGCTCGACCCGGAAAAGCCGTTCGAGGAAACGGGCGGGAAAAAGATTTACAACTACGAGAAGCTGAAAATACCGTTCACGGTTTATGTGGACCCGGTGAACCCGGTGGCCAAGATCGTGGTGGGGGACCGGGAGATCTTTTTGAAGCAGGGCTCGTGGAGCGATTGGGTGGAGCTGAAATTCCCGCTCGTGTCCAAAGCCAAGAGCCTGTTCGGGATCGCCAAGTTTTACCTCAAAGAACTCCGGCCCGATTTCAAGCTCTATGTTTCTCCGATCAACATTGACCCGAAAAACCCGGCGCTGCCGATTTTCAACCCGGAGGCGTATGGAGAGGAATTGGTCGGAGCACTGGGAAGGTTCTATACTCAGGGAATTTCCGAGGACACCAAGGCGCGGACTTACAATGTCCTCAATGACCCCGAATACTGGACCCAGAGTCAGATGGTGGGCGCGGATTGGTTCCGAGCACTCCGATTCCACCTCGACCGCTTCAAAAGCGGGTTCCTGTTTTTCTACTTCTCCACCCTGGACCTGGGCCAGCATATGTTCTGGCGGTTCCTGGACCCGAAGAACCCGATCCATGAAGAGGCGCTCAAATCCGGTTTGGACTCCCCGGTGGAGAAGCTTTATCAACAGATGGATCACGCCTTGGGCATGGCCCTGGAAAAAGTGGACCGGGACACCACCTTGATCGTGATGTCGGATCACGGCTTTGCCCCGTTCAATCGCTGCTTCAATCTTAATTCCTGGCTGCTCGACAACGGATACACCTATCTGCTCGACCCGGACAAGCGCGAGAAGACCGAATACTTTGACAATGTGGACTGGGGACGATCCCGCGCCTATGGCTTGGGCATCAACGGCTTGTATTTGAACCTCGAGGGCCGCGAGGGGACCGGGATCGTCAAGCCGGAGCAGGAGGACTGGCTGCTCAAGGAACTGAAGCGCAAGCTCGAGGCGGTGGTTGACCCTCAGACCGGCGAGCATCCGATCAAGAACGCCTATCTCGCGAAGGAAGTTTATAACGGCAAGTTCGTGGGCACGGTTTCGCCCGACATCATCATCGGATACCGGCGCGGCTACCGCGGGAGCTGGGAGACCACCCTGGGGAAATATCCCAAAGATTTGCTCACCGACAACACCGATCCCTGGAGCGGCGACCATTGCATAGACCCGACCGAGGTGCCGGCCACCCTGGTGGCCAACAAGAAAATCCGGAAGGCCGACCCCAATATCATGGACATTGGGCCGAGCGTGCTCGAGGAATTCGGGCTGAAGATTCCGAGCGATATGGAAGGGAAACCGATTTTCTAAAGGAGTCGCGCCTAAAGGCGCTCGCACATCCATAGAAGGAGGAGGGAAAATGTTTGGCGGAGAAAAGATAAAGATCAAGAAGGACCTTTACGAGCGGGTGAAGAAATTCTCGGAACTGGCCGGGTATTCGTCGGTGGACGAGTTCGTGGAGCACACCCTGGAGAAGGAGATCAAGGACCTCGAGGGCTCGGACTCCGAGGACGAGATCAAGAAGAAACTGAAGGGGCTCGGCTATATCTCTTAGGATTAAATTGATTAAGATGATAAAGCTGATTAAAAACACATACGCCGTTATTAGGCAAAGCAGGCTTAATCCGTTTAATCTGCTTAATCAATTTAATCAAGAGGAACAGGCAGGATAGTGAACGGGATCCAAAAAGTTGTTGACCTGATCTTCGCGCCGTTCGCGAGCCTGGCGCCGGTCTGGGGGCTGGCCTTTGCCACGCTCCTGGTCACAGCCTTTGCGCTGGTGGTCTATAAATATACCTCGAGCCAGAAAGGGATCAAGGTTGCCAAGGAAAAGATCAAGGCGCATTTTGTCGAGGTCTGGCTTTACATTGACGACCCCCTCCTGATCCTGAAAGCCCAGGCCGGGATCTTCGGCAACGGCGGCAAATATCTCGCCTATGCCCTGGTCCCCATGGCCATCATGTTCCTGCCTGTGCTCGTTTTGCTCATCAACATGGAGTTCCGCTACCATTACCGCCCCTTTGAGCCGGGCGAAACCTTTTTGCTCAAGGTCCAGCTCTCTTCCCAGGTCCAGGACTGGATGAACGCGGTCAAAGTCGAGTTGCCGCAAAACCTGGAGCTGGCCGCGCCGCCGCTCCGGATCCAGGACACCGACGCGAAGGGAAGGGAATTCCGCGAAATAGACTATCAACTCAAAGTCATCGCGAAAGGTTCCGAGCCGGCGACCATTACCGCCGGTGGCGTCAGCCAGGCGATCAAGATTTATGCCGACCCTTCGGGCAATCCGCGCCTGAGCCCGGTGATCGGAAGCGGATTTGCTTCGAGCTTCTGGCGCCCGGCGCAATTGCCCCTGGACCCGAACCGCGGCCTCGAAAAAATCGAAATCGCCTATCCCGAAGCCGACTTGAATTTCTTCGGCTGGAAAACCTGGTGGGTCTGGCCCATGATCATCCTGATGTTCGCCTTCGCCTTCGCGCTCAAGCCCATTATCAAGGTCGAGTTCTAAGTTTTGCTTTTGCGGCCCGTTTCCGACAAAATAAGAGCCATGCGTGTGAACCGCGAATTTTGGAAATCAAACTCTTTCTTCTGGGCCGTGGATGAAGCTGAATAAAAAGACCGCCATTTTTATCATGCTCCTGGCCGTCACCGTTGCCGGCCTGTGGCTACGAATCCACAACCTGGGCCGCGAGAGCCTCTGGCTGGACGAGGGCGCCTCGATCCGGATCGCGAGTCTGGATTTGATCCAGATCCCGGGAGAGTCGGCCCGAGAGACCTATCCTTCCATATATATTTTCCTCCTCCATTTCTGGATTCGCGCGTTCGGAGATTCGGCCTATGCGGTCCGGCTCCTGTCCGTGATCTTGGGGCTGCTGTGCATTCCCATGATCTATCTCGCGGGCAGACAAATTTTCGACCGGGAAACCGGCTTGTTCGCGGCCCTGGTCATGGCCTTTTCCACCTTCCAGGTGCGATACGCGCAGGAGGCCCGGGGGTACACGCTGTCCGTATTGCTGGCCGCGGCTTCTTATTATTATTTGTGGCGCATTTATGAAAAAAAACGGAAAACCGACGCGCTCCTTTACCTGCTCTCCAGTCTGCTCCTGATCCTCAGCCATCCCTACGGCATGTTCATAATTCTCGCGCAAAACCTCCATTTCTTTTTCAGCTCGACCTTTGCTCCCCACGCTTTCCGGCTGACGCTCCGCAAATGGCTGTCCCTGCAAGCCGTTTTATTTATGGGCATCGGGCTGTGGGCGCTCATTTTATATCACTATGTTTTGGCTCAAGAAAATGTCATGTGGCTTCAAAAACCCGGTTGGATCGCGCTCTATATCGCCCTTTGGCATTTTTCCGGTTCCCGACAACTGATGATATGGTTCGCCGGCCTGCTCCTGCTCTCGCCTTTCTCGCTCGAGCGGAGCCGGCTGGAAAAACTGGAGCAGACGCTTTTGCTCCTGCTCTGGCTGCTCACCCCGGTTTTGGCGCCGTTTCTCTACTCCCGGTTCCTCACCCCCATTTACCATGTCCGTTACACCATCGTGGCCTTTGGCGCCTTCGCCCTGCTCACGGCCAGAGGCATCGCCGCCCTGGGGCGCTGGTATTTAAAGGGGCCGGTGGTCGTGATCGTGATCGCGTTGTCGCTCCTGAGCGCCAAAGGTTATTATTCCACCAACTACAAAACCCAGTGGCGCGAAGCGGCGTCCTTTATTGACCGCAACACCCAGCCCGGAGACCTGGTGATCTTTCACCAGGGCTATACCCTCAAAAATATTTTCAACTACTATTCTCAGCGGACCGACCTGGTCAAAGTCCCTTTCCCGGAGAACCCGAGCCCGGTCAATTCCGAAAACCTCGAGCTGCTGGACCGGTTGCTGCAAAATCACGACCGGGCCTGGCTGGTGGTCTCCCATGCTTTGGGCGATGAGGATAAAATAATCGAGCGGCTGGGCCGATCCCATGAGCTGATTTATCATCAGGGCTTCTTCGGCATTGATCTGTATTTTTTTAAAAAGCCCGGATAGCGGGGTAGGGGCGCGCGTACGCGGTTTTCTATTTGACTTTTTTACTCCAGCTTGATAAACCTAAAAGCCAATGCCAAAAAAGAAAAGGGAAAAAAAGAAACTCCTGGGCTCGGTCCGGCCGGCGCGGATGGCGGATGTGCCCCATATCTATAAGGTGATCCGGGAGAACCCCAAGGAAGTCCTGCCCCGTTCGTTCCAGGACCTCTCGCGCAATTTCGACCGGTTCCTGGTCTACGACGACGCCGGCAAGGTCAAGGGCGTGATCTCCTGGCAGGTCTTGCCCAACATTGATGTCAACGACGAGAGCACCCTCGAGATCGTGAGCCTGTCGGTGCGCAAGCGTTACCAGAAGCAGGGCATCGGCCGGCTG
>CAIUDS010000303.1 GCA_903897985.1 uncultured delta proteobacterium | reverse complement strand
GGTGGTGAGCGCGCACCGGCGGCGGGTCCAGACCGGAGCCGAGGAACTTCAAGGCATGGAAGGAGAGGCGTCCACCGATCTCAACCCGCTGGGCAAGGTCTTTTTGCACGGCGAATATTGGAACGCGGAGAGCCTGAGCGGAGAGATCAAGACCGGAGAAAAGGTGGTGGTGTCCGCGGTGGACAAGTTCACGCTCCGGGTCAAGAAAAAGGCGTAAAACCAAAAAGGAGGGCACTATGGGAGGCGGAATTGTTGGACTGATTATTCTGGTAATCTTCGGGCTGATTCTTCTGGGGATGATGGTAAAAATCCTGAACGAGTACGAGCGGGCGGTGGTGTTCCGGCTGGGAAGGGTCATGGGCACGCCCAAGGGGCCGGGGCTGATCCTGCTGATCCCGATCGTGGACCGGCCGGTGAAGGTGAGTCTCCGGACGGTGGTTCTGGATGTGCCGCCCCAGGATGTCATCACCAAGGACAATGTCACGCTCAAGGTGAGCGCGGTGGTTTATTTCCGGGTGCTGGACCCCCTCAAGTCCATCATCCAGGTGGAAAATTATCTTTACGCCACCAGCCAGCTCTCGCAGACCACGCTCCGGTCGGTGCTCGGGCAGGCGATGCTGGACGAAATTTTGTCGGCGCGGGAAAAGCTGAACCAGGAACTCCAGACCATCCTGGACAAACACGCCGATCCGTGGGGAGTAAAGGTCAGCGCGGTGGAGATCAAGCATGTGGACCTGCCCCAGGAAATGCAGCGGGCCATGGCCAAACAGGCCGAGGCCGAGCGGGAACGACGCGCCAAGATCATCCACGCCGAGGGCGAGTTCCAGGCCGCGCAGAAACTGGCCGATGCCGCGGATGTCATCTACAAGAGTCCCATGGCGCTCCAACTCCGGTTCCTCCAAACCCTGACCGAGATCGCCGCGGAAAACAATTCCACCATCGTCTTCCCGGTGCCCATAGACCTGATCAAGGTCTTCATTGATTCGGGTACCCGCAAGGAACTCAAACCCTGATCCGGGAGCGATAGATGGCGATTTTCGGGAAGAAGCAGGACCGTGGAAACATTGTTGCCGCGGGTTCCGGGCACGGATTTTATTTTTACCTGGGCATGTTTGCGATCCTCGCGGCCGCGATGATTGCGCTGCTGGCGCTGAGCTTCCGAAAAGTGGAGCCGGACCAGGTGGGCCTCCGCGTGATCAAACTCGGATTCCTGGTTTTCAAAAACGGCGCGGAATTCGCCAAGCCGCTCCCGCCCGGGTATCACCCGATCCTTCCCGGGCTCCACGAGTTCGCGGTTTATCAGAAAAATCTCCAGGCCTTTGAGATGACCTCCAAGTCCGGAGGCATGGGCGCGCCGGACGCCCCGGCCCTGGAGGTGAGGACTTCGGACGGATACAAGGTGAGCGTGGACATCACCATTTTCTATCATGTAATGGAAGGCCGGGCGAACCTGGTCCGGGTTTATTACAAAGATGACCAGGCGATCCGGGAAAAAGGCCTGGCCGCGGTCGCGCCCGGCATCCTCCAGAACAAGCTCAGCGAGCTGGCCTTTGCCCGGGATTTTTATGATTCGAAGCTCCGGTCGGAAAAAATAGACTTGGCCGTTAAAATGCTCAACCAGCATTTCCTCAACCAGGGAATCGAGGTCGTGGAGGTGGTGATCCGGGATTTCGAGTTTCCGGAGGAATACGAGGCCGCGATTTTGCGCAAGGTTTTGGCCGAGCAGTTGAAGCGGGTGCAGGAATCCCTGACCGGCGCGGCCACCGCGGAGGCGGCCTGGAAGAAGATCATTGCGGAGGGGAACGCGGACGCGGAACTCGAGCGGGCGAGCGGGGAGGCGGACGCGAAGAAGCTGGAATCCGAGGGCCAGCGGATCAAGACCGAGCTCGAGGCCCAGGGGGAAAAAGCCAAACTTTTGTCCGAGGCCAAGGGCAAGCGCCAGCTGGTGAACGCGCTTTCCGGCCCGGGCGGCAAGGTCTATGTGGGTCTGGAATACGCCAAGGTGTTCGAGGGCCTGGATTTGATCGTGCTGTCCTCGGGCAAAGGCGGGCTCAACCCGTTCAATGTCTCGGACCAGGTCCAGAAGCTCGAGGGCAGGTAGGAGGGGGGGAATGAGCAAGAGCAAAATCAGTCCAATGATCGCGGCTGCGCTCGCAATTGTCGTTTGCTCCTGCGTCCAGGTCGCGGGGGATGAAATCGGAGTTAGAGTGTGCAATATATATAAAGGAGTGGAAAGAACAGCGAAGAAGACGGGAACCTACTTCTATGTGCCGGGAGTCCACGACTTCTATATTTTCCCGAAGACCCAGCAGAAGTTGGAGATGTTGGAGTCCGCGGAAATCCCGCAAGCGCCGAGCGAGGCTAAAATCGGCTATGCGGTAAATGTGTCTCCTCGGCAGAGCCTGGAGCTGGAGTTGGACAAGGTTGAGGACCAGATGCAGAGGATCCAGCAGGTGCAGGTGGTGCCCCACAAGCGCGCCGAGGGCCGGAACAACATCCGGATCAAGAGCGCGGACGGCAACGACATCTGGCTGGATGTAACGGTGACTTACCAAATCATGGAGAACCGCGCGCCGGCTTTGCTCCAGAAGGTGGGCAAGCGCATGGCGGAAATCGAGCGGGTGGTCGGGGTTGAGACCCGGGGAGCGATGCGGCAGGTGATGGGGAGCCTGGAGACCAGGGATTTCTACCAGTCGGTGGCCCGGGAGCGGAAGTTGGATGAAGCCTTTAAACTTTTAAACCAGAAACTTAACCCGCTCGGACTCAAGATCAACAGTCTGAACATAAACCAGTTCCGGTTCTTGCCCGAGTATGAAGACCTGCTCCGCGAGCGCGCGCTCGCGGACCAGAAGCGCCAGGAATACGAGGAACTGGCTCTGGCCGGCGAAAAGGAGCG
>CAIUDS010000302.1 GCA_903897985.1 uncultured delta proteobacterium | reverse complement strand
TTCCACGACATCCTCCCCGGATCCTCCATCCCCGAGGTCTATGAGGATGCCAAAAAGGATTATGCGAAAGTCGAATCCGAGGCCACGGCCATGATCGCGGACGGCATGGGCGCACTCGCTCAGATGGCTACCATAAAGAAAATCGAGGGGACAGAGTCCCTGCTGGTGTTCAACTCGCTCGGATGGGAACGGGCGAGCCTGGTCAAGCTCGAAGTCCCGGCCGGGAAAAATTTCTCCGTCCTCGACTCGAGCGGCAAGGCGCAGGCTTCACAGGTTGTTTCCGAGGGCGGCAAGAACCGGCTCTGGTTCCGCACCGGCCTGCTGCCCTCGGTCGGATACCGCGTTTATTATTTGAAAGAAGCCGCTCCCTCCGCGGCCGACTCCGGCGTGAAAGTGAGCGAGACCGCGGACCGGATCGTGCTGGAGAATGAATACCTCAAGGTTAGCGTCTGCAAAAAGCAGGGATGGATCATCTCGATTATTGATAAGGCCAGCGGCAAGGAACTGATTGACGGCTCGGGCAATAAACTCCTCGCCTTCCGCGACCGCCACAAGCAGCACCGGGCCTGGAACATTGACCCCAACTACTACAAAAAACCCATCGCGGTCCCGCCGGCGTCCGAGGTCAAGGTCACGGCGCAAGGCCCGCTGTTTGTCGAAGCGATTGCGCGCCGCGAACTGACCGATAATGGCAAGGTCACCACTTTCATACAAAAGGTCCGGCTGGTCGCGGGCGACCCCATTCTCTATCTCGACCTCGACAGCGATTTCCATATCGAGAACTCGCTGGTCAAGCTTGAGTTCAACACCACTCTGGACGGGGACACCGTGGCCGCGGATGGGCCTTATGTCACCATCGAGCGGCCCACGCATCCGAAAACCGAGGCGGAAAAGGCCCGCTGGGAAATGGCCTGCCAGAAGTGGGTGGGAATATCCGACGGCAAGCTCGGCTTCGCCATCCTCAATAACGGCAAATACGGCTTCTCCCTCACCGACTCCGGCAAGGGACTCCGCCAGACCCTGATCAAAGGCGCCGAGTATCCCGCGTCCAACCCCGACTCCGAAAATGTCGCGCATTACCAAGCCAACCAGCTCCCTTATACCGACCAGGGCGCGCATCATATCGAGTTGGGACTGCTCGTCCACCCGGGCGACTGGCGCCAGGGAAAACTCTACCGCGAGGGTTACAACTTCAATGTCCCGCTCGAGGCGGTCTTGACCGCCCCTCATGCCGGCGCGCTGCCCGACTCCTTTTCGTTCCTGTCCCTCGATTCCAGCTCCGCTTACATCGGCGCGCTCAAGAAGGCGGAGGACGACGATGACCTGGTGGTCAGGTTGGTGGAAGCCGAAGGCAAGCAGGGACTTGCCACGCTCAAGCTGGGGCAGGGGTTGAAAATCCTCTCCGCTTCCGAGACCGACCTGATCGAACTCAACCCGAAACCGATCGCGGCGGGCGGCTCATCCCTCGCGATTGATTTGGGGCCTTATCAAATCCGGACCATTAAGCTGAAAGTAAAAAAATAGTTTTGACCCAATAACTTTATTAAATCGAAACTTTAGGAGGTGAACATGAAAAAGGCAATCCTGGCGACGGTGATATTGATGCTGGCGGGATCGGCGCTCGCGCTGGCGATCGGCGCTCCCGCGCCGGATTTCAAGGTTACGGACTGGAAGGGCAAGGAGCTGAAGCTCTCGGAAAATATCGGCAAGCAGAATGTGCTGCTGGTGTTTTCGCGCTACATCGGCTGCTCCTATTGCCAGATGTTCATCATTGACCTTCACAATAAGCGGGAGGAAATCGCCGCGACCAACACCAAGGTTTTGATCGTCAACCTGAGCCCGAAGGAGACCCTGGACAAATATGAGCCGCCCAAGGATTTCTCGTTCGACCTGATCCCGGACCCGGAACGCAAGCTCTACGAACTTTACGGGGTGAAAATGGACCAGGGCCAGGTCACCGGCAATGTTTTTTGGCAGAGTTTGCGGTTCCTCACCTACCTCGGCCGCTATGAGTATGTGGACAAAGGCCTGGAGGGCGCGCATGCCCAACCACCCGCGGTGTTCGTGATCGGCAAGGACGGCAAGATCAAGAACGAACATATCGGCAAGGACATGGCCGACAATCCGAAGGTGGACATGATCGTGGCGGAGTTGAAGAAATTGCCCAAATAAAGCAATTTGTTTAAAGGTTTCAAGGTTTAAGGGTTTCAAAGTAAAAATATTGGGAGAGATTGGATGGAAAAGGAGAATAAGACCGTTAAAAAAGTGGAAGATTTGAATGTATATAACCGGGCCAGAATTCTGACGAAAAGTATTTATGAGATAACCCGAACCGGGGCTTTCTCAAAGGATTTTGGGCTGAGAGACCAGATTCGGAGGGCCAGCGTATCCATCATGTCCAATATCGCCGAAGGGTTTGAACGGGGCGGCAAAGCGGAATTCATCATGTTTCTTTATATCGCCAAAGGTTCCTGCGGGGAGGTCCGGGCTCAACTGCAGGTGGCGCTGGATCAAAACTATCTTGAGCAGGCGGCCTATCAGAATTTCTACGACCAATGCAATTTAATCAATGGAATGATCGCCAATTTTATCTCCTACCTGAAGCAGTCGCCCTATCAGGGAATCAAATATAAACAATCCCAACCACTACCGCCTAAACCTTGAAACTTTGAAACCTTTGAACCTTGAAACCTTCTCCGCGCCCTGACCGTCTAACACTTTTTTTTCCCCTTATCTGCG
>CAIUDS010000301.1 GCA_903897985.1 uncultured delta proteobacterium | reverse complement strand
CCTCGCCCGTTCTTTCAATAACCTGCTTTCCCGCTTCATCTTCTTTACCTCCTTTATGTTGGATTTATACAACATAATAGCTTGAAAAATAAGAGAAATCAAGTCCAAAAGAAACTAAAGAAAAAGTGTTAGACGGTCAGCGGGAACCCGGCTTGACTCGGGCGCTTTAATCAGATATTTTTTCAGAAACCTGGGAGGAGAGAATTATTGGGCGGAATCGGGATTATCCATAACCCCTTCGCGCGCGGCAACCTGCGCCGGCCCGCGATCATGAGCCAGATCAAGAAGATCCTGGGCGATTCCGGCGAGGTGGTGATCACGCGGCATCTGGACGAGCTGCCCGCGGCGATAAAAGAATTCGTGGACAAAGGCTATGACATCCTGGGGGTGAACGGCGGGGACGGCAGCATGCACCTGGTCCTGAGCGCCTTCATCAACGCCCTGCCGCATCAGCCGCTGCCCAAAATCGTGGCGCTGCGGGGCGGGACCATGAACACCATGCCCAATTCGGTCAAGCTCAAGGGCGACACCCTCTCCATCGTGCGCAAGCTGGTCACCAGATACAAGAGCGGCCAGCCGCTCGAGATAATGAAACAGCACCTGGTCCGGCTCAATGACAAATATGGGTTCATGACCGGCGCCGGCGTTCCTCCCAATTTCCTCGCGGCCTACTACTCCGGCTCCAGCACCGGCCCCATCCAGGGCGTCAAGGTGATCGTCCAGACCATCCTGTCCTTCCTGGTCAAGGGGCCTTACATCAAGTTTATCTTCGAGCCCGCGAAGTGTATTGTCCGGGTCAACAATGAGGAACTGCCGGTGCGCGAGTTCAGCGGCATGCTCGGGTGCTCGATCAAGGAAATCGGACTGGGCTTTACCTTTATGCCGCATGTCTATGACCGGCCCGGCCATTTCCAGTATATCGCGACCACGGTGGGGCCGTTCACCATTATGAGGAACATCCATAATTTTTGGCTGGGCAAGGATGTGGTTGCGCCCGGCATTTTCAACTATGTCACCGACAAGGTCCTGATCACGCCCCTGGCCAATATGCGCTATACGATTGACGGCGAGCTTTACGAGACCGCGGACCCGATTGAAATGGCCTGCGGACCGACCATAGACCTGGTGCGAATATAATTCTTAGGAGTTGCCCATGGCGGAGCGGTTGGTAGGAGTTATCGGCGGCAGCGGTTTATATGAAATGCCGGGATTCAAGTTGGCCCGCGAGCTCGAGGTTAAAACCCCGTTCGGGCCGCCCAGCGACAAGATCGTGCTCGGCAAACTCGCCGGCGCTAAAATGGCGTTTCTCCCCCGCCACGGCCGCGGCCACTTCCTCCTCCCCTCCGAGATCAACTACCGCGCCAATATCTGGGCCTTGAAGAGCCTGGGCGCGGAATTCATCTTCGCCTCCGCGGCCTGCGGCAGCCTGTCGGAAAACATCCATCCCGGCGACATTGTGATTGTGGACCAGTTTATAGACCGGACGCGGCGCCGGGTGGACACCTTTTTCGGCAACGGGGTGGTCGGGCATTTAGTGTTCGCCGACCCGGTCTGCTCGAACCTGGCCCAGCTCCTGTTCGACACCGCGGACCAGCTGGGCCTGCGCTGCCACCGCGCCGGCACTTATGTCTGCATCGAGGGTCCGGCTTTTTCCACCCGGGCCGAGAGCATGCTCTACCGGCAGTGGAAAGCCGATGTGGTCGGGATGACCAACCTGACCGAGGCCAAGCTCGCGCGCGAGGCTGAAATCTGCTATGCCACCATCGCCCTCTGCACCGACTACGATTGCTGGAACCACTCGGCCGAATCCGTCACCATCGAGGCGGTGCTCAAAGTGATGAAACAAAATGTCGCAAACTGCCAGAAGCTCATCAAGGCCGTGATCCCCCAATTGCCCAAAGCCCGGACCTGCTCATGCGCCAGCGCCATGAAAAACGCCGTCATCACCGACCCCCCAAAAATCCCGGCGCAAACCAAAAAAGACCTCAAGATCATTATCGGGAAATATCTCTAGCAGGGTTTTGAAAATCTCGAATGACCACAGTCATTCCCGCGAAAGCGGGAATCCAGGTTATTGATAATACTGGATTCCCGGT
>CAIUDS010000300.1 GCA_903897985.1 uncultured delta proteobacterium | reverse complement strand
ATCGGCGCGGGCGGCGGCGGACTGGCCGCGGCCGCCACCTTGGCCCAGGCGGGCAAGAAGGTGCTGGTGATCGAACAGCACTTCAAGGTGGGCGGGTATATGACCAGCTTTGAGCGCGGACCCTACACCTTCGAGGTTTCGCTCCACGCCATGGACGGCCTCGATCCCAAAACCGGGATGAATATCGCCACCTTTACCAGGCTGGGAATCCTGAACAAGGTCAAGCCCATCAAGCTGGACCCCATGTACCAAGCGGTCTTTCCCGATTTCACCATGAAGGTGCCGGCGGATGTGGACCAGTACCAAGCCCTGCTCAAGAAAATGTTTCCGCAGGAAACCATGGGCATCACCGGGTTTTTCCGGGATCTGGAGCAGATCAACCATGCCATGTCCAGTCTGCTCGACCTGCAGGGAGGAAACTACGGATCGGGCCTGAAAACCCTGGCCCAGGACCCGTTCTGTTATTTTGCCCTTGCCGGCTACTGGAACCAGCCGCTCTCCAAACTGCTGGACCGGCATACCCATGATCAGAAGCTTTTGGCGGTATTAACCCAACTCGCGGGGTTTCTCGGGGCCTCCCCGGACGAGGTTCCCGCCATCGTGTTCGGCATGATGTGGAACTCGTACCATCGGGGCGGCTATTACTACTTTGAAGGAGGCTCGCAGGCCGTGTCGAACGCGCTGGCCGAGGTGATCAAGGAGCATGGCGGGGAAATCCTGCTCCAAACCCTGGTCACCAAGATTATCGTGGAGGACGGCAAGGCAGTGGGCGTCAGGACCAAGGACGGCCTGGAATTCCGCAGCAAGTATGTGGTGTCCAATGCCAACGCTCCGGCCACCCTGTTCCAGATGGTCGGCAAGGAATACCTGCCTCCGGATTATGTCAAGCGGGTGGAAGGCATGAAGGTCGGGCTCTCCTGCTTCCAGGTTTACCTGGGCGTAAACCAGGATTACCGGCAGTACTTCCCGGGCGGAGCCCACGAGATTTTTGAAAACGTATCTTATGATCAGGCCGCGAATTTCGCCATGTTCAAAAAGGGCGATCCCGAGCACTCCCCCTTCGCCGTGCTCAACTACAGCATGGTGGACCCCAAGGTCGCGCCGGCCGGAAAAAATGTGATCGTGATCACGGCCATTCTGCCCTATGACTGGAACAACGGCTGGTACGAGCAGGAAGACTATCAAAAATACACCGAGTTGAAAAATCGGACCGGCATGATCTTTGTCAAGAGAGCGGAGAAATTTCTGCCCGATTTGAGCAAGCACCTCGAGGTGATGGAGGTGGGCTCGCCCCGGACCATGGAACACTTCACCCTCAACCCGGGCGGCACCATTTTCGGATGGGACAACACCCTGGATCAGAGCCTGATGAAAAGACTGGGGCAGAAAACTCCCATCAAGAATCTCTACTTGGCCGGCGCTTGGACTTTCCCGGCCGGCGGACAGTCCGCCGTGCTCACCTCCGGAGTCATGGCGGCCCAGGCGATTTTGAAGCAGGAAAAAAATTAAACCGGAGGGACGGTTGGAGGCGAAGATGAAAAAGGGCGCTTGGGTTGCATGTTTGGCTCTGGGGCTGGCTGCCACTGGCGCCTGGGCCGGCGGCGCGGACTATTTCAAAAGTGTGGAATTTAAAAAACCGGTCACCAGCGTGGAACTCCAATATTTCCGGATTCCCAAAGATAAGTGGGACCTGCTGCTCACGCGCATGGCCCAGTATAACGCGGACACCATTTCCACCTATGTCTGCTGGGCTTGGCACGAGCCGGAAGAGGGCAAGTTCGATTTCACCGGAAAAACCGCGCCCGAACGGGACCTGGTCGGGTTCATCGAACTCGTGAAGAAACATCACCTCAAGCTGATCCTCAAGCCCGGGCCGTTCATAGACGCGGAGCTGAACGCCGGCGGCGTGCCGCCATGGGTCTGGGAAAAATATCCCGAGACCATCGCGATGGCGCCCAACGGCAAGCCCTATATCCACGGCGACTCCAAAATGCCGCGGACTTCATACCTGCATCCGAAATATCTCGAACTGACCGATAAATATTATGCCGCATTCGCGGAAGCGGTGGCGAAATACCAATGGCCGGACGGCCCGGTCATCGCTTTGCAGGTTGACAATGAAACCCCGGGAGACGGCATGTCCACGGTCCAGCAATACCTGGGCTGGAACTTCAAGGCCGACTATAGCGAATTCAACCAGAAAACCGCCTGGCCGGAATTCCTGAAAAGCCTTTATGGAACCGTGGACAAATTGAACAGCGTCTATGGAGTGGCTTACCGATCCTTTGGCGAAATCCCCATGCCCGATAAATGGACCGATCCGAAAAACGTGCAAGAATTCCAAGTCTTCATTGATTTGGGCAAGTTCGGAGATTTTCAGCCGGTGGAAGGTCTGCGGCGGATGAAGGAGATGATGCTGAAACACGGGCTTTACGCTCCAACTTATCAGGACTTGCTGTGCATGCCCTGGGACATGGCCGGGCTCCACGCGGACATCGGCGGCATGGCCGAGGCCGTGGGCGGATGGATCGGGACCAATAACTACGCGGAGATTTACCGGTTCTGGACCATCTTTGCCGGGATTCCGTTCGAGGGCCTGAACTGGGATGAATATATTCATATGGGCGCCTGGCGGGTCAAGCTGACCGGGAGTTTGAGCGAGCCCTATCCCGCGTTTGTGCCCGAGATCACCGCGGCCTTCAACCGGTTCTATTTTCAGGACCCCATTTTCTGGGGCGCGGACGCGGTCAATATTTATGTCGGCACCCAAATCAACCCGGACAATCCGGAAATTTCTCCGAGTAAGGCCTGGGGCATGGAGGCTTGCGTGACTCCGACCGGGGAAATCCGCGACTGCTTCGCCACCGGCAAGCTGACCTATATGTTCATGCAGTATTCGGGCGGGTTTTTGCCCGGCT
>CAIUDS010000299.1 GCA_903897985.1 uncultured delta proteobacterium | reverse complement strand
TGAGGTCGCAAATTGCGACCTCAAAAAGTCTGAACCGCGTTTGCGGGCTGGTCGGGGCCCTCGCCCGGCCGGCTCCAAGCCCCAAGGAATTGCGCCTGTCAGCGGATTGGGATAGGTTAGAGGGGATGCGGATTTTGTTCATACGGTTCGGGAGCATCGGCAACGCGGTGGTTTCCTTTCCCGCGGTGCGCGCGGCGCGCAAGGAGCTGCCCGAGGCTTACCTCGCTTTGCTCTGCGACCCCAAGACCTACGAACTTTGGAAAGACTGTCCCTGGCTGGACCGCGTGTTGGTCTATGACCAGAAGGGAAAGCACAAGGCCGGCCCGGGATACCTCCGGATGATCCATGAACAGCGCAAACTCAAATTCACTCATTCCGTCCATTTCCGGAGATTCATCCGGTCCGAATTGATCGGGTTCCTCTCCGGCGCCCGGGTCAGGATCGGGTTTGACCCGGAGGAATTTTCGCTGCTCACCCGCAAGATTCCATATTGCCACGATGAACACCTGGTTAGTCAAAACCTGAAATTGGCGCGCGAGCTGGGGATCAAGGGGGAGGATGAGCGATTGGAGTATTGGCCGAAGGAACCATCGGAGCGGGTAAAAAAGCTGATGGAGGAATCCGGGAAGCCACTGGTGGCTATGCATCCGTTTGCGCGGTCGGAAAAAATCCGCAGGTGGCGGGGCTTTGCGGATCTGGCGGAACGGCTGAAGCAAGCGGGCTCAAGCATCGTCCTGATCGGCCGGGGCGAGGAAGAGCCGGAGTTCCGGCTGGAGTTTAAAGGAAGGGATCGGTTGGTGATCCCGGCATTCGATTTGAGCGTCCCGGAGTTGGCGAGCCTGATCAAGGCCGCGGATTTTTTTGTGGGCCAGGACTCCGGGCCGTTGCATCTGGCCGCGGCGCTCGGCACGCCCGCGGTCTGCATTTACGGGCCGCGCCAGGGGCTTTCTGACAACTTGAAACGGTGGCAGCCGCGGAGCGGGAAGTTCCGGGCGGTGCTGCCGCACCGGGACTGCGGGGTGTGCAATTACTATCCCTGCGCCGAGGAGAAGATAATCAAATGTTTGGAGGAAATCACGGCGGCTGAGGTGATGGAGAAAATATTTGAGTTGGGTCTTAATAAATATTCTTAAGGGAAAAAAGGAGGATAGCGATGAAAAAGTTTGGGGCCGGAATCGGGGTTGTTTTGATGGGCATTGGCATTTTCAGCGCGGTTTGCGCGGTTGCAGGCGAGGCGGTTGAGATCAACGCCCAGGCCGCGGCGGAGCGGTTCTCGAAGATCATCCAGTTCCAGACCATCTCTTATCAGGACCCGGCGAAATTTGATCCGGCGCCGTTTTTTGCCATGCAGGCGTATCTGGAAAAAACTTATCCGCTCGTGCACAAGAACCTCAAGAAGGAGCTGGTTGCCAACTACACCATGCTTTTCAAATGGGAGGGCAGCGACCCGTCGCTCCCGCCGATTTTGCTGATGGGCCACCAGGATGTGGTTCCGGCCGGGCCGGAAAAAGACTGGACCTATCCGCCGTTCTCGGGAAAGATTGCGGACGGTTTCATCTGGGGCCGGGGCACGCTGGACGACAAGGTTAGCCTGGTCGGGATTTTGGAAGCCGCGGAATATTTATTGAGCCAGGGTTTCCGGCCCAAACACACCATATATATATGCTCGAGCCACAACGAGGAAGTGGGCGGGAGCGGCACCATCGCGGTTGCGGCTCTGCTCAAGTCGCGCGGGGTGAAGCTGGCGTATGTGCTGGATGAAGGCGGCTCGGTCACCACCGGCGTGATCCCGGGCGTGCAAAAGCCGGTGGCCCTGGTGGCCACCGCGGAAAAGGGATACCTGACCGTCGAGCTTTCGGTCGAGACCGAGGGCGGGCATGCGTCCGCGCCCAGCCTTGAAAACTCCATCGGCATCCTTGCCACCGCCATCCATAACCTCGAGCGCCACCAGTTCCCATACGCGCTCAAGGGCGTGACCGTGCAGACCTTTGACGCGGTGGTTCCCTACATGGAGCCGAAGCTGAGGTCGGTGTTCAAGAACCGCTGGCTGTTCATGCCGCTGATCATGAAGGAGTTGAAAAGCAATCCGGCTTCCGCAGCCACCCTCCATACCACCATCGCTCCCACCATCATTAACGCCGGTGACAAGGAAAATGTCCTGCCCCGGAAGGCCAGCGCAATCGTGAACCTGCGGCTGATCGAAGGAGACAGCGAGCAACATGTGCTCGATCATATCAAACAGGCGATCGCCGACCCGCGCGTGAAAGTGGC
>CAIUDS010000298.1 GCA_903897985.1 uncultured delta proteobacterium | reverse complement strand
TCCAGGGCGTTCTTGGGATCCACCCCCATGTTTTTCAGGATCTGGACCGGGAGACAATGTCCCTCCAGGAAGATTGCCACCAGGATATCCGTCGGCTTGATCAGCTGGCGGCCGGAGCTCTGCACCCTTTCCCAGGCGCTCTGGAACAGCGCCCGGGTTGAGGCCGGCACGCTCATTCCCCCGCCGGTGTACTGGCGGGCGACCTTCAATTTCTCCTTCAGGGCGGCCACCACCTCGCGGTGATCGATCCCGAGCCCCCCCATCACCTCCTCGAACAGAGGGCCCTCCACGATGGTGAAGGCCAGGAAAATATGCTCCACCCCCAGGAAATAATGCTGGCGCCGCTGGGATTCCTGCACCGCCCGCTCGATTATCTCGCGGGCCTGGTCCGAAAGCCGGTCCCGGTAATGAGAAAAGTCAATCATTAGGATTCAAGCCTTCTAAAAATCAAACTAACATCCCGGTTTTCCTTCTCAGCCTCTCGATCCTTTCCTCGATCGGGGGATGGGTGGAGAAAAACCTGCCGATCCTCTGCGCCGAAAGCGGGTTCACGATGAACAGGTGCGCGGTCGAGGGATTGGCGTTGAGGGGAATCCGCTGGGAATAGGCCGAGAGCTTCCCGAGGGCGGAAGCCAGGCCGTTGGGATTTCCGGTCAGGTCCGCCGCCCCGTCATCGGCCAGGTATTCCCGGGAGCGGGAGATCGCCATCTGAATCAGCATGGCCGCGAAGGGCGCGAGGATCGCCATGAACAAAAGCCCCACGATGTTGTCCCGGCGCTCGTTCCCCCGGCCGCCGAGCCCCCCGAAGATCGCAGTCCACCGGGCCATGCTCGCCAGGACCATGATCGCCCCGGCGATGGTGGCGGCGATAGCGCAAATCAAAGTGTCCCGGTTCTTCACGTGGGTCAATTCATGCGCCAGCACCCCCTCGAGCTCGCCGGAATTCACGAGCTTGAGCATCCCCTCGGTCACCGCGACCGCGGCGTGCGCCGGGTTTCTCCCGGTGGCGAAGGCGTTGGGCGACTGGCTGGGGATGGTGTAAACCTTGGGCATCGGCATCCCAGCCTTCTGGGTCAGGTTGGCCACGATCCGGTAGAGCTCGGGCGCTTGGGCTTCGGTCACCTCCTGGGCCCGGTAGATGGCCAGGACGATCTTGTCGGAAAACCAGTAGGAAAAGAAGTTCATGAACACGGCCAGGATAAAGGCGATAATGATTCCCTGCCTCCCGCCCGCCATTCCGCCGACCAGGATGAAAAAGCCCGTCAGCGCTCCCAGTAAAAGTACTGTTTTAAACCGGTTTCCCATTTATTTCTCCCTCCTGTTAATCCCAAGAAAAATTGCGAATCAAATCATTTCGGGTTCTGGATATATTTTTACCTAGTGTTCTGTTTCAGAAAAGTCTTTACAATGAATATCTCTTTCGTAGGGGAGTCCTTCAGGATGAGTCCCTTCAGGATAAACCATTCCATTTATCCCGAGTAACATCGAGGGGCTGGCTCCCTCCTCGGGCGGCGATGGAAAGCCGCCCCTACATTATCAAAACCAAAGATCTTGATCACTGTAAAGCCAAGGTTGAGACACTACACTAGTACCTAGCGGGTTTCCGTAAAGACATCGTGAACAGTATAACCGTAAGGACATCGTGAACACTTAGATCGATCGCCTACAATCTTTCCGAAATCCATCGGAAGGAGAAGGCGGTCATGAGAGAACGATCCGAATATGAGATCCGGCTCAAAGCCATTCGAATCTATGAAGAAACCGGCCGGTTCGGCTACGCCATACAAAGCGTACATCGAAGCCGTGGTTGGCTCTCCAAATGGCTCAATCGATATCGAGAGTTCGGGCTCGATGGACTTCGTGACCGGAGTCGGATACCGAGACATATCCCCAATCAGACGGCGGAGTCCTTGGTCCGGAATATCCTGGTCTTGCGCGATGAACTGGCCGCCTATAGGACCCGTCGCGCCGCCTTCGCAGGCATCGGCGCCGAAACGATTCACTTCGAGCTTCAACGACGAGGCCTCCGTCGACTTCCCGCCATCTCGACCATCGAGAAAATCTTGGCCCGCTCCGGGCGAACAAAAAAGATCAGGGCCAAACGCTCGTCCAACGGTCCTCCCTATCCCTATATCGAGGCCCATCAAATGGGCGACCTTCAGCAAACCGATTTGGTCGGGCCCCGTCATCTTCGCGGCCCCAAGGAAGTCATTCGTTTCTACTCCATCCACACCATTGATGTCGCTGGACAGACCGCAGCAGCCAGCCAGTTCCGTGACAAAAGAACAATCTCGCTTGGCCGTCACCTGGTTGATTCCTGGCGAGTTATGGGTCTGCCCCGCGTTTCCCAGATGGATAACGAGATGGCCGCAACGGGCGGGGGACGGTATCGTCACAGTCTCTCCCAGCTCATCCGTCTTCACCTCTTGTTGGGCGTCCATCTTCGCTTCATTCCTCCGAAAGAACCCGGTCGCAACGCCGCAATCGAAAGTTTCAATGCGGTCTGGCAAGATCGGGTGCTTCGCCATCCCTGTCCGGATCTTCGGGCCTTGCGCCGAACGAGCGATCGTTTCCTCCGCTACCATCACTTCCAAAAACCTAACCGAACTCTTCGCGCGACCGACCACGGGACACGCTTCCCGGGCATTCTTCGAGACAGCCTCTGGTCCGCACTTCGTCATCTCCCCTCCGCCTTTACTCTCGATCCTTACTTCGACGCCCGGGGCCATCTGGCCCTTCCTATTGCAAAAGGCTTGGTCTCTTGGGTTCGCAAGGTTGATACCCACGGTTGTATCGAGTTCAACGGCGCCGAATACTTCATCAGCCGGAAACTGGAACGGCAGTATGTCGTGGCCACTCTCTCGACGCACCACCGCAGAGTTTTCGTCAAGTTCGAGGGGAAAGTCATCAAGACAATTCCTTTTCCGTTTGTCGGGAAGGTTGTTGATCCAATCGCTTGATTCTTCAAGTGTTCACGATGTCCTTACGGTTGGAAGCATTAGAAAACTGTTCACGATGTCCTTACGGCTACCAACTAATCAAATCCCAATGACCAAATCCTAATGAACAAAAAATAATGACCTATGACCAAATATTTATGACCGATTTAGGAGCTCAGGGATTAGAAATTGGACATTAGTCATTAATTAGAAATTAGTAATTGGTCATTAGAAATTATTAGTTTGGACATTGATTAGAAATTCGTCATTAGAAATTAGAAATTCTCAGTTCTTTTGCTGAATTTTAATCCTTTTTTGCCAGTTCCGCTTCCTGGTTGGCCAGGTCATTCAGGCCCAGACGGCGGAAAACCTTGGACGCTTCGGTGTGGTACCAGGCCGTGTCGGGGATGATCCGGCTGATCTCCGCGGGGTCCCCGATGACCGCAAAGGCCAGGCCCAGCGTCGCGGGGAAGACCCGGGGAATTTTCAGGAAAGCGGACCGCAGGGAATCCAGGGCGAGGGTTTTCTCTTCCGGATCCAGTTCGCTCCAGGCGGACAGATAAAGACTGCCGATGCTCAGGGCGGATCCGCCCTTCTCGGGATCGAACCGGCGGACCTCGGAGAAGAGCCGGTAGCTTTGTTCGCGGTCGGCGCTTTTCGGGGTGGAGGTCTGGAAAAGCAGGGTGGCCAGGGCCAGGCGGCTTTCCTGGTTCAAGGGGTTCAGCCGGAGCGCGGCCTGGAATTCCCCGATCGCCGCTTTCTGAAAATTTTCCCAGACCTCCCAGTTGGAATTCCACCCGGTGTGGTGTCCGTAATATATCATCGACATCCGGTAATAAACGTAACCCAGCTCGAAACGGTAATTGGAGTTGAACGGGTCGAATTTTACCTGCCGCATCAGCTGGCGGGTGGTCCGGGGGAGATCGATCTCGGCCGTGGGTTGGGCCTGCTTGGAGCTGAGAAAGGCGAAGGTTTTCCGGTCCAGCGAGAGGTGGAAAAGACCCCCCAGGCCCAGGCGCAATGAACCCAGGAGCAGGATGGCCGCGATCAGGAAAAGCGGGATCGTGAGGAAGGTTTTTCGGGGAGGCGGCCCCGGAAGAGCGGGCGGAGGGGTAGGCTGGGGGGCGGAGGTTTCCCGACGGGTGGAGGAAAGGGCCAGAAAAGCGGAGCAGAGGAACAGGTTGGCCGGGATCTGGAAAAAGAAATCCATCCCGGCGTGGATGAGCAGGGAAAGGACCCCGGCCTGGAAGGCGGGGATCAAAAAATCCTGCTGGGACCTTCGCCGGTAACTCGAGGGAGAAGCGGGGTTACCCTTCCAGGCGAGAAAGTAGCTGAGGAGAAGCCAGATTAAGAGCCCGAGCCCCACCACGCCGTTTTCGGCGAGGAATTCCAGGTAATCGTTGTGGAGATGGTCGACCTGGACATTGTCCGGGCTTTCGGGGAGCCGGTAATGGGGAAAAACCCAGGGGGTGGTCCCGGGCCCGGTGCCGAAAACGGGAAAGTCGGACAGGATCCGGAGGCCGGCTTTCCAGAAGGGGATCCGGCCGTTGAAGGAAGCCAGCTGGTATTCCGTGGCGGAGAATTTTTCGAAGACCGGTTCCAGCCCGATCCAGAGCCCGGCAAAAAGGGTGAGCAAAAATATCGGGATCAGGATCCGGGAGAATTTCCGGCGGCGGCGCCGGGCCCGGATCCGGATCAGGTAAAAAGCGATCCCGATCAAGCCGGCGGTGATCCCGGCCCGGGAGGCGGTGAAAATCAGGGTGGTCAGGAGCGTGATCAGGATAAAGCCGAGGAGAAAAAACTGGGAAGCCGATTTTTCGTAGCCTTCCTGGTTCAGGCGCCGGCGGATCCGGTGGATCAGGCGATCGCCGGGCTTGCGCTCCCGCGGGTTGATGACCAGGGAAAGGAGCGTGGCCAGGGCCACCGGAATGGCGAGCTCGAGCAGGACGGCGAAATGGTCGGGGTTGATGTAGGGGCCGCTTAAATTCCCGACCGGGCGCCGGGGGAGCTGGTAACCGAGCAGCAGGTATTCTTTCAGGTTGTACTGGACGAGTCCGAAGAGGGAGTAGCAGGCGATGGCGACCAGGAAAACCAGGGGAAAGACGCGTAGGTCCTCGGGACGGAAAAGCTGGGAGAAGAGAAAAAAAATCGCGAAAGCGGTGAGGAGGATTTGAAACTGGTTCAGGGTCTCCGCGGGGATCAGGCTGGCCCAGGCCAGGAGACGGGGGGGTCCGTCCAGGACGGGGGCCGGCGCCCCGGGGATCATCCGGGCCAGGAAATAAGCCAGGATGACGAAGATCGGGAGATAAAGGGGGTTGGATTTAAGGGCCAGCGGACCTTTGACCCGGGAGGCGATCAGCCAGAAAAGGAAGATCAGGCTGACCAGGAGTTCGAACAACCCCAGGGC
>CAIUDS010000297.1 GCA_903897985.1 uncultured delta proteobacterium | reverse complement strand
GACATCATCATCGAGCTGCCAGTGTCGGTCCGCGACTTCTCCCGGGCCATCGGCATCAAGGTGGGCGCCAACAAGATCATGCCCATTTTCGAACGCAATTCCTCCGTGCCCAACCAGAAACGCAAAATCTTCACCACCAGCAAGGATAATCAAAGCCAGCTCAGCCTTTCCATCCTGCAAGGAGACAGCCTCAAGGCGGATGAAGGCATCCCCATCGGCGAGTTCAAATTCTCCGGGCTTCGCGAGGCCGCCAAGGGACAGGCCCGGGTGGAAGTCACTTTTAGCATCTCCCCCGAAGGCATGCTCTCGGTGTCCGCGCTCGACCCCGACACCGGCAAGCAGGAACAATCCGCCATCAAAGTTTCTTCGGCCTCCGGCAAAACCTTCCACCAGGATTTGATCCAGATTAAAAAGCCGGTGGAAGGCGCCGGCGAGCAGGCCCAGGTCCACACCAGCGTAACGCGCGAGGTCCACCTCAAAACCCCCGAGCCCGCAAAGCCCCAGACCCCGGCCCCGAATGAAAAAGCGGAAGAGAAGCCCAAGCCAACCGCGGCCGCCCAGTCCAAAGTTCCTCCGGCGCCGCCTCAAAAAAAATTCTCCGTCTCCCGCAAAAAGTCCGCGGCCGAACCGGGATTTTTCAAAAAAATCTTTGCGCGATTGTTCTCCAAAGGAGAATGAGTGCCTAGAGTCCAGTTGATCAAGGTCGGACATCCCACCGCGCATCAAAAATTCGGACAGCCCTTGGGAATAATGTATCTGGCCGGCTATCTCCGCAAAAACCTGCCCGAGACCGAAATCCAACTGCTGGACATGCTTCCCCAAGGATTGAACCTCGCCGAGCTGGTGAAAAAGGTCGCCGATTTCCAGCCGGATTTGCTTGGGATCAGCGCCATGAGTTTCGAGGCCGGCGAATTGCATGAACTTGCCGCGGCCGTTAAAAAATCTTTTCCCCGGATGCCCATCGTGGCCGGCGGACCCTATGTCACCACCGCCACCAACCAGGCCTTCTCCGATCAAAACCTCGACTTCGTGGTGCGTTGCGAAGGCGAACAAACCTTGCTCGAACTCGCGCAATATCTTTTTTCCGGATCAGGCTCGCCCGCCAAAATCCTGGGGCTGGGCTTCCGCGAAAACGGCGCCGCCCAAATAAATCCGGACCGGCCCTATCTGGAAAATCTGGACACCCTGCCCTTTCCGGCCTGGGACCTGATCCCGGTGAAAAAATATTTTGACCTGCCCCGCTTCGGCACCGCGTATGTGCACAAGGAATATATGCAGGTGATGACCAGCCGGGGCTGCCCGTTCCACTGCACCTACTGCCACCGCATCTTCGGCGTCGGGTTCCGGGCGCGGTCCCCGGAGAAGGTAATCGAGGAGTTGGAGGCCCTGCAACAGAAATTCGGGATCCGGGAGATTTATTTTGTGGATGACTGCTTCAACTGCAAACCCTCCCGGGCCAAGCGCATCTGCGACCTGATCGTCGAGCGCGGCCTCAAGTTTTCCATCAACTTCCCCAACGGCCTGCGCGGGGACATCTTTGACGAGGAACTGCTGGACAAGCTCAAGGCCGCGGGAACCTACCGCATCACTTACGCGGTGGAAACCGCGAGCGAGCGCATGCAAAAATTCATCAAGAAGAACCTGAACCTGGACCAGGTGAAAAAGGTGATCGAGCTGACCGATAAAAAAAATGTTTTGGTGGATGGCTTTTTCATGATCGGCTTTCCGGGCGAAAAGCGGAGCGAGGTCGAGCAAACCCTGGACTTCGCGCTCGAAAGCAAACTCCACTCGATGAACATTTTTTTCGTGACGCCGTTCGAGGGCACTGAGCTTTACCGGCAGGCTAAAGAACTTGGGTACCAGGTCCAAATGGAGACCGACGCCTCCACCTATTTCTTCCCCAAAAATTATGAGATCTGCGAGGTCCCCAGCCCGGAACTGCAGCAAATGGCCAAACGCACTTTCCTCAAATTCTACCTCAACCCCCGGCGGCTCTGGCGCATCTTCCGCCTCTTCCCCAACAAAAAGCAACTCCCCCACCTGCTCTGGCTGTTCCTCAAATACACCTTCAAGTGGGCGTAAGCTCGGATCGGCCCAGGCTTATTCCTTGATCACATCCAACGCCACGCTCTTCAGCCGGAGACTCTTGGTTCCGGGCGGGAAGTCAAGGCGGAGCTGGCTGACCGGTCCGCTCAACAGCCAGGCGGGATGGTCCCTCAAGGAAATCCGGCAGGAGCAGCGTTTACATTCAAGCGCAAGTTTTTTGCTTTCCTGAAACGACTCATTCGGCCCCTTCCAATAAAGCTCGAGCGCCGGCTTGACCGGACCTTTGAGCTTGAAATCAATCCGGAGGTCTTTGACCGCCGCGCTTTTCATTCCGGCCAGATCAAAGACCAGATAGGGGTCATTGCCGAAGGCCTCGAAGCTTCCGTTTTGGGAGGATGGCTTTAAATCGTTGGCCAAGCTGAACTTGAAATTATTTTTCCCCCAGAGGAATAGCGGGCTTGAAGCTTTATTCGTGAGCTCGGCCAGGCGATTCTTGACCGCAGCGGTTATGTCCCGAAAAGATTGTTCCGCTCCGTTCCATTGAAAATAATAATCCGCCTGCGCCAAAGACAGGGGCCTGGTCTTTGAAGATTTGGCCCCGGTCCTCAAATACAGGGACTTCCAGTCCACGCCTTTTATCTTGACGGCAACATAATCGTTCTCAAGCGAAATAACCCCGGCAAGCTTCTCCGCTACGGCCCGCTGGAACTGGGCCGGGAAATCATTCTTGGCGCGGGCGAGGGCCGCCTCGGCGCCTTGCGCGTCGCCCATTTTCAGCCGGATCAGGGCCTGATGCACCAGGGCCAGCCCGGGAAATGCATTCAGCTCGACCGCTTTCTGCAGACAATAAATTGACTGCTGATAAAGCTCGCGCCGGGAAAAAAAGTGTCCGAGGGCCAGCCCGTAATTGAAATAGACCATCCCTTCCGCAGCGCTGCCAAACTGGAGATGATCCAGCGTCTGGCCTAGGGTCGGAATTTCCGCATGCTCCCGGGCCTGCCAATATCCGAGCCGGCCGAGGTTCTCATAGAAAAACACCGCGGCCGAGTAGGACCCCTCGAGGTTGAAGTGGCAGTAGTCCATGAACAGGTCCCAGCCGGCGATTCCGGTCTGAGAAATCCGGTCGAAATGGGAATTGAGGTCGAGGCAAACCAAATTTTGTTTGCGGCAATTTTCTCGCAGCGCCTCATTATCCGCCCAGGTGGTCTCCTGCTGAAAATCGCTCAGCTCGAGGGCCTTTTCAAAACTAGCCTTGGCCTCGGCGAGTGCTCCCAGCCGCTCCTGCGCCGTGCCCAGATAAAACCAGCTCAGCGCGTATTCCGGATCAAGCGCAATTATTTGACTGGCTTCGGCTTGGGCCTTTTCCATTTCGTTCCGTTCCAGCATCTCCCAGACCCGGGCGAGTCGGGCATCAACCTGCCTGGTCAGGTCATCGGACAGGCCGGGCGAATGCAAGGATCGGATGGGCGGGAATTGGCTCCGGTTGGCGGAGAGCGTACTCATGATTAAAGGCACTTTTTCTTTGGCCGCCTGCTTTTGCATTTGTTCGAGGTTGAAAACCCAGGCGTTGCGGCAGGCGATCTTCCGCTCGAGCGGCCACATTCTCGGGCCTTGGCCTTCAGACTCGAAATATTTGCTGACCATCATGGGGACCAATCCCGCCTGCAGGATCTTGCCCTGCGCGACAAAGACCGTTTGCGCCATTCGCGAATGCAGAAAGAAAAACATCCACGCCCGGAAAATGACCGGATGGGAATAGGGATTGACCCAGTTATAGGTGAGCTGCTCGTTATTGCCCATGTAGAGCAGGATCAGGTCGGGCTTCAGCAAGAGCGTCTGTCGCAAGTATTCCTTCCCGACCATCGTGCTGATCCCCTCCGTGGCGAAGTTGACCACTTCGAACCGCTTTTCCGGCAGGGTAAGTTCCAATAACGCCTGCAATTGCTCCGGGAAACCCGCGCCGATAAAAGGGGTGCCATGCGCCGCGGAAGAGCCCATCACCACGATCCGGAAAATACCGTCCGGCCTGGGCGTGATCACCTTTTGCCCGTCTTTGAGCTGATAAATAACCTGGCTCCCCTGCCGGCCCGATTCTTTCACCATCTCGATGGGCGGTCGAAAAGGAATCAGCCGGAGCAAGAACTCCGCCAGAACGAAAAATCCGGACACGGCAATGACCGAAAAAAGAAAGTTTTTCTTAAGGTTGTTTCTCATGATTCTATCTGAGCATTTCCAGAAACGCTTCCAGCCGGGTCCTGGTCCTGGGTTCGAGCGGTCCGGGCCGATCGCCCTCCAGGGTCAACACCGGCAGGTCCAGGATTTTTTTG
>CAIUDS010000296.1 GCA_903897985.1 uncultured delta proteobacterium | reverse complement strand
GGGTTTTCACATAGCCGCACACCTCGCCCGAGCATTGGGAAAGGATTTCCTTCTTGCCGGCCTCGCCCAGGAAATTGACCAGGGCCGCCTTCTTCTCCGGACCCAGGGCGTCCAGGTTGGCCCGGGCTTCCGCCGCGGAGCACTGGGCCAGGTATTTGGACACCACCGCCGTGACAATGGCATGGGCGTCCGGGAGCGCGCCCTTGATCCAGGAAGTGAGCGAAACCGCGGGACTCGCGAGCATTAGCAGCGACATCATCAGCAGCGCCATGATCATTTGGTTCCTTTTCATCTTTGCAAACCTCCCCCTGGGACGGAAAAATAAATATGTGCGACCGAATAATATCGAATTTGGCTGAGCGTGAATTCCGCTTTGCCGCCGCTGATTTTCATGGGCAAGTAGGTCGAATATTTTTGATCGGGCGAATCGAGATCAAGCAGATAGCCGCTCAGGTCCTGAACATAATCGCTCAGGTCCACCGTGACCTTCACATTTTGCGCGGGGTTTTTCAGGTCATAGTTGAGCAGGTGGATCCTGAAAGCTTTGGCCCAATCACTCCGCGTGATGTTGGCAAGCACATATTTGCCGTTCTCGATCCGAATCAGCGGGCCCCCGGCGGCATCCTCGATTTGCCGGGCCCATTTCGCAATCGAGTAGCCGCCCAACACCCGGATGCCGACTGAAGCCGGAATCGGGATAATGGCGGCACGGATTGCACCCGGGAAGTCCTCCGGCCGGGCCGCGAAAATTTTGCCGCCGCCGGAAACGAAATCGGAAAATATTTTTTCCTGTTCCGGCGTGAGCCTGCCAAGCGCGATTGGAACGACGAGCACCTGAAAGGTGTCGAGCGGCACGCCCTGGTCAAGACGGGCAAGCACCTTGGTCTGAAAAATCATGCCCTGTTTGATCAGCGCGTCCGCAAAGGGGTTGGTATGGCCGATCGAGAGCACGGCGATCCGGGCCACCGGCGTAACCTGGTTGTAAAGCTCCCAGTGGTCCTTTTCGAACCGGTTGTATTCGGAAATGGCGGTCCAGGCGGAAAGCGCCGCGGGATCGTCCCGGAGCAGCCCATCGAGGAACCTGCCTTCGATGTTCCGGGAGAGCGCGGCGCCGAAAGCATAGGCCTCGGCAATGCCGAGCTTCTGCTCCGCAGGCGTGGGGATGCAGGTCTCGCGCGGGCCGCAATGGTAGCGGTCGTTTTCATACATGGCCGGCTGCCAGGGCTGCCGCGCGCCGTAGTAGTATTTGAGCTTGCGGATATTTTCGGTATTCCAGCCGGTCTCCCAGATGCCCGGCGTGCTCTTGCCGCTCTCGTCCCATAACACATCGCAGTGGTCGTCTATCTCGAACCCGGACGGGGACATGTGGGTGTTGGCATAGACCAGGGCCTTGGGCCGACCGGTCTTTTTCGCCTCCGCTTCGGCCAACCGCTGCGTCTCGCTGATCAAAAGCATGATCGCGTAGTCGTCCCCGAACAGGTTGTCATAAAAAATCGCGTCCGCTCCGGCCTCCAGCGCGAGCTGAGCTTTTTTCAAGAGATAGGCGCGCCACTCGGGCTTGCTCGGGTCGGCCAGGACCCGGTGGGGAGACCCTCCATAAAGTTGCGGCAGCCCGGCCACCCGATAGACCCACTTCCGCGTCTCGGGATCGTCCCGGAAGGCGCTAAACCAGAACATGTTGGTGGCGGACATATACGCCGTGACATGGATGCCGTTCTCGTGGCACCGCGCGATCACCGTTTTCAAATTCTCGCGGTTCTCGGCCTCCCGCTCGAACGACCAGCCGTTGCTCCAGGTCACCCAGATCCAGTTGAAATCGG
Organism: uncultured delta proteobacterium; assembly: GCA_903897985.1. Taxonomy (GTDB): domain Bacteria; phylum RBG-13-61-14; class RBG-13-61-14; order RBG-13-61-14; family DRUE01; genus CAIYYW01. The sequence continues at coordinate 320 of CAIUDS010000296.1, read as the reverse complement.
CCTGCTTGAGCAGCCCCAGCATCTTCTCGAAATCCCGGTCATAAATATGCGTGAGCGTGTCCTTTTGAGCGTCCGTGAACATCATCCCCCACCAGGTCCGCTCCGCTTTCGCGGTCTCGATCCCGCCCCCGTCCAGCCGGATAAACCGGAAGGTCCCGGGCTGCGCCCACTGCGGAAGGTCGGAAGGCTTCGACCAGAAAAGCTTGGAGTCCCGCTCCGCGGAAGCAACCGGAAAGACCAAAGCCCCAAAACCCGCGAGCAGAAAAACTATGCTTAAACCCAATGATCCAAACTTGTTCATTGGTTCCTCCGTAAAAATT
>CAIUDS010000295.1 GCA_903897985.1 uncultured delta proteobacterium | reverse complement strand
CCACCGGCGGCGGAGTGAAGTGCTGGGGGGATAATGAATATGGTGAACTTGGGAATGGGGACAATTTAAGTAGCAATGTTCCGGTGGATGTTTCCGGCCTAACTTCAGGGGTAAGCGCCATCTCGGCTGGTAGTTATCATACCTGTGCCCTTACCACCGGCGGCGGAGTGAAGTGCTGGGGGGATAATGAATATGGTAGACTTGGGAATGGGGGCACTTCAAGTAGCAATATTCCGGTGGATGTTTCCGGCCTATTATCAGGGGTAAGCATAATCTCGGCTGGTGGTGGGCATACCTGTGTCCTTACCTCCACCGGCGGAGTAAAGTGCTGGGGGTATAATTTGCATGGTCAACTTGGGAATTGGACAAATACGGCGAGCCCTGTTCCAGTAAATGTGCTCGGATTTGGCCCGTGAATTTAATAAGGTGAACCGGGGGTCGGCCAGTTGGATCGCACCCGGTTTGGGGGACACCAATTTAGTCTTGCTTTAATTCCAGCGGGACGGCCAGTTGAGGTCAAGTCCCGCCCGAGCGGGGTTCGGGTCGGTTTTGGGGCTTAGTCGAGGCGCGGCTTTCCCGCGAGTTCCCGTTATACCCGTAAAATTCTTTTACCGCGGAACTCACGAACGAAAGGTCGCTTACTTCCGTGATCTTACGAAGGTAAGGGTTGGCCGGGATCCGCGATTCCAAAGGCGCCGAATAACTGAACCGTTTATCCTGCTTCTTCGGCTTCCCCATCATGGCTTCTTTCGCTCCTTGAAATGATGTTTTAGTCTATCCGGTCAGAAGGCTTTGGGCAACAGAGTCTTAAGGGCTGACCCCGGCGGGCAGGTTTCAACCGATCCGGTCACGCTCGGGAGTGAGCGGGGCCGGAGCCAAGGCTTAAGCGCGGTTGCCGGCGCGAATCAGGGTCCAAATGCGAAGACAAAGACCGGAACATTGCTGGCATTATATGTGTTGATCCCGAGTTGACCATCATCATTCCACCCCCAGCACTTTAATCTGCCGTCAGAAAGCACACCGCAGGTATGCCGGTATCCCGCGGATATTTTGCTCAGTCCGGAGGACAAGCCGGAAACATTCACCGGAACATTGGTATCGTCATTATGGCCGTTGCCGAGTTCGCCATCTTCATTCCAGCCCCAGCATTTGCCGGCCCCGGCACTGGTAACCGCGGCAGTATGGTCTTCGCCGGTTGAGATGAAGGCTATTCCGGAAGCCATTCCGGAAACATTCACCGGAACATTGCTGTCGGCAGTAGTCCCATTCCCCAGAGCACCATAAAAATTATAGCCCCAGCATTTTACCGCGCCTCCCGTGGTAAGCGCGCAGGTATGCTCATAACCGGACGCGACCGTGGCCACTCCCGATGATAAGCCGGAAACAGTCACCGGAACATTGCTCCAATCAACAGTGGTCCCATTCCCCAGTTCACCGGAGTCATTGATACCCCAGCACTTTGCTGCGCCGGAGGCAACCGCGCAGGTATGCGTAAAACCAGCCGCGAGGGCGGTTACCCCGGAACTTAAGCTGGAAACCGCGCCAGGAATCGAGCTGGGAGTATTTGAGCCATTCCCAAGTTGACCGGAGGAATCCGCGCCCCAGCATTTTACCGCGCCTCCCGAGGTAAGGGCGCAAGTATGATAACCGCCGCCGGCAATGGCGATGACCCCGGAAGATAATCCGGAAACGCTTACCGGGGCGTTTCTGCTGGCGCTGGTGCCGTCTCCCAGTTCGCCATCCGGCCCAAAGCCCCAGCATTTTACTCCCCCGCCGGTGGTCAGGGCGCAGGTATGCCAGGAACCCGCGGAGATGGCGCTGATTCCGGAAGCCAGGCCGGAAACCCCAACCAAAATTTTACTATCCGCAGTGGTCCCATCCCCAAGCTGACCATCTGAATTCAGCCCCCAGCACCATACCCCCCCGGTATTAGTAAGGGCGCAGGTATGCCTCTTGCCCGCGGTAACCGCGATGGCGCTATATCTGCGGACCCACTTGTAACGGGCGGGCGAGGTGTCCCAGGCTCCGGTCGCTGGGTTCTTGGCCTTGACCTGGTAAGTATGCGAGCCAAAAGGCACATTGGTAAGCGTTCGCGGGGTGGTGCATTTTTTCCAAGCCTGCTTGTCCAGCTTGCATTGATAGGAACACTTCTTCTTACCGCAGGAGAAAGCGAAATCCGCGGTGCTGGAGGGAGATGGATTTACCGGGTAAGTAATAATAGAAGTGTTAAAGCCTCCGGCATAACTGATGGCCTGCTCATATCCGGTTCCGGCTGGCCCGATTTCAGGCTGGGCGGGATCTCCGCAGGAATTGAGCAGAAACGCGGCGCAAAAGAATAATCCCGCAACTAGAATCGGGAACCCGATTTTTTTCTCTTTCATTTTCATCCTCCTTGATAGAGTTGGTCCGCCTCGTACATTTTCTGTAATTGACTTAACTCACCCTAAAGCATTGAGCAGGCTTTGTCAAATAATTTGTCCCTGCCGGCTACCGCGATGCCCGGAGGCGGTTTTAAAAGCGAGCCCGGAAATGATAGAGTAAAGGGCATGAACGAGGTATTGTGTCTGGGCGAGGCGCTGGTGGACCTGGTGTCTTTGGAGCCGGGCAAGGGCATGAAGGACACCCAAGACTGGCGGCTGGCGCCGGGGGGCGCGGTCTGCAATGTGGCGGTCGGGCTGGCGCGGCTGGGGGTGAAGGTCGGCCTGATCACCAAGGTGGGCGCGGACCCGTTCGGGGAGTTCATGCTGGACTTTTTGAAAAAGGAAGGCGTGGATACCCGCTGGATCAAAGTTTCAAACCAAGACCTGACCGCGATAGTTTTTGCGGCATTGGACAAGAGGAGGCGGCCGAGTTTCTTTTTTTACGGCACTCCCGGCGCCGACCGGGGCCTCAGGCCCCCCGATCTCCTCAAGCGTGCCTTCGATGGCATTAAAGTCTTCCACTTCGGCACCATCTCGCTCTCGCGCGAGCCGGTCCGTTCGGCGACCTTGCGCGCGATCAAGCTGGCGCAAAAGGCTGGCTGCCGGCTCAGCTTTGATCCCAACCTCCGGTTCCATTTATGGAAGGACCATGGGGAATTAAAGCGGATTACGCAATCGTTGATCCCCAAAGTGGACCTGGTCAAGCTCAACCAGGACGAGCTGGAATTTATCACCGGAACGAGGGACCTGAAAAAAGGCGCGGGCAAACTGATAAAGGTCGGGGCAAAGATCGCGGTGGTGACCCTGGGCGGGCGCGGGGCATTCTTCGCGAGCGCGGCCTTTCAGGGACTGGTCCCGGCGTTCAAACTCAAGCCCATTGACACCACCGGCGCGGGCGACGCCTTTGCCGCGGCCATGATCGCGGGTCTCGCGCGCTTTCGGACGGTGCCTCCGACAAAAAGGAAAATGACCGAAACGGTCCGTGTTGCCAATGCCTTTGCCGGGCTGTCCACCCTGGAACTCGGCGCCATCGCCGGATTGAAACGGCCGCGGCCGCTCGATCAATTCCTGCGCGCCCATCCCGGCTGAGGCATAATTAAAATTAATAAATTTAAATTAGATATTATTTGATATAATTGAAATATAATTATTTATCGGAGCCCATCCGCAGCCGGGGCGGATATTCGAGTCCGAACCTGGAGGCGAGCAGGTTTCCGGTCAAATCCAGCCGCGTTTCGGCGTCGTCCAGGATCCCGAGCTCTTTTGCGGTTTTGAGGGTTTCCTCGCGGGTGCGGGCGATGAAGTCCTTCTGGTTGAGGTCGAGGTTGGCCCAGTTGCTCGAATAGATCAATTCCGCGGCCTTGAAGTCCACGCCCAGGATTTCCGGCGCGGAGGCGCTGACTTTCAGGAATTTTCCCTGTCTCTTGAATTCCAGGTTTTCCCAGCGGTATCCGGCCATGACCTCGGACTTGACCTGCCAGCAGGCCGCGGACTTCACCTTCCAAAAACCCAGCGAGCCGATTTGGATGCGGTTGTCCTCCCGATCCAGGCAATAGCTGGTGTGGATGCGGTAGCGGACCGTGATCAATTCGGGGGACTCCCGCCTCAAGGTTTCCACGCTTTTGTGGAGCAACTGGTCCTGCCGGGAATTGTATAGCCGGCGGGAAAGGGCCGCGGCGAGCAGGAGCCCGATGATCAGGGCGAGGACGATTTGCAAAAAGCGGCTCATGGCATAGGCCCCTTTTTCCTCAAGACGACCTTTGCGCCCGGGGCGAGTTCCCGGGCCAGGGCCGGCAGTTCGGTTTGCAGCCGTTGTTCGGCCTCTTCCAGGATTCCTTCCTTAAGCGCCTGCTTCACCAGCCGAGGCTTGGCCTCGAGCAAGGCCGCATTATACTGATCGCGGTCCATGGTTTCGGGAAAATACAGATGCTTCTTGAGGTCAATGGCGAGCGGCATGGGCGCGGGATAAAGGATGGTGAGTTCATCTCCAACCGTATGCGTTTCGAGCTGGCCGACCCTGATCCCGTACCGGACCACGCCCTCCACATAGGTGATCGGCTTTTTATCCGGGCCGCCCGTGTCATAAATGATCGCGCCGTAATAGCCCTTGGCCAGGACCCATTCGTCCGAGCCGAGCACCCGGATCAAGGTCTGATCGAGGCTTTCATTTTGCGCGGCCGGGCGGCCGTTTCGGGAAGCAAAGTCATAAAGGAAAAGCGCGGCTGTGAAGATGAGCGCCGAAATCAGGATGAGGACCAGGAATGAAAATACCTTCTTCATGGGATCATTATCCGCTAATGGTTT
>CAIUDS010000294.1 GCA_903897985.1 uncultured delta proteobacterium | reverse complement strand
CTGGGCGACCGCTTCAACCAGAGTCCGTGGGGGCTGTTGGAGGAAGACATCCAGGAAATCCTGGCCAAGGCCGGCGCGGCGCCGGAGCAGATAAAGGAATACCTGACCTTGCTCTCCGCGCTCGCCGGTTTCTCATACGGCGGAAAAATGGAGAGCACCGACGACCTGATCGGCCGCGGCGAAAAACTGGTCGCATCCCTGGAGAAGAGCCTGAAATGAAAAAATTCCTGACCATCCTGGCCCTGATGATTTTGGCCCGAGCCGCCTGCGCGGGCGAAGCCGCAGCCGCGCTTTATGACCAGGGCAATGCCGCCTTTCGCGCGGGCTCGTTCCAGCCGGCGGTCGCGCTCTATGAAAAGGCCGCCGCGGCCGGGATCAACAACAGTGATCTATATTACAATTTGGGGAACGCCTATTACAAGGCCGGCGACCGGGGCCGAGCCGCGCTTTATTGGCAACGCGCGGAAAAGCTCAATCCGAATGCCCCGGACCTGCGCGCCAATCTGGAGTTGCTGGAAAAACAGGTTTCCGAGTCCCTGGCCATACCGGAGAAAAAAATGCCCACCGATTTTCTGCGCCGGCTGCGCGACTTGGGGCCGGCCAAAAAATGGGGGATGGTCCTGAGCGTTTCCATCTGGGGATTCTGGGTTTTGCTGTTCCTGTTCCTGATGGCCAGGCGGCGGCCGGTCCGCCGGGTTTTGCTGCTTTTCAATATTATCTTTATCCTGATAATGATCTTCGCCGGTTTTGGGTTCGGCTTCAGGTACAGCCGGGAGCTGGAACCGGCCGGCGTGGTGGTAGCACAGACGGTGTCGGTAAGAAGCGGGCCGGGCGAGAGTTTCAATTCGCAGTTCGAGCTTCCCGCGGGCGCCCGGATCCTGATCCGCGAGTGCGGAAACGGCTACTGCAAGATCGAGCTTCCGCCGGGCATGGTCGGCTGGGTGGATGAGAAGACGGTTGTGAAGATTTGAGCAAGAAAGGAAGGGCGTGGTGAAAAACAAAGTCAGAAAAGCGGTGTTTCCGGCCGCGGGGCTGGGAACCAGATTCCTTCCGGCCAGCAAGTCCATTCCCAAGGAAATGATTACGGTGGTGGATAAGCCGATCATCCAGTACATCGTGGAAGAGGCGGTGGAGAGCGGGGTCGAGCAGGTGATCCTGGTGACCGCGCGTGGTAAGAGCGCGCTGGAGGATCATTTTGACAAGGTCTATGAACTGGAAGACCTGCTGGACCGGCGCGGCAAGAAAGATTTGCTCGAGGCCTCTCGAAAACTCTGGAATATGATCGAGGTCGTTTCGGTCCGCCAGCATGAGCCGCTCGGGCTCGGGCACGCCTTTTATTGCGCCAAGCAGGTGGTGGGGGACGAGCCGTTCCTGGGCATGCTCCCGGACGACATGGTGGACAGCCCGGGTTATCCCTGCGCCAAGCAGTTGATTGATGTCTATCATAAATATGACTGCTCGGTGGTGGCCCTGATGAAGACCCCGCCCGAGCTGATTGACAAGTACGGCATGGTCAAGTTCGAGCAGGTGGAAGGCAATGTGGTAAAAATGTTTGACTGCGTGGAAAAACCTCGGCCTGCGGACGCCCCCAGCGACCTCGGGATCGTGGCGCGTTATCTGTTCACGCCGGAAATTTTCCAGGCCTTGGAGGAAACCAAACCGGGGGTGGGCGGAGAGATTCAAATTACCGACGCGATCGCGAACCTGGCGCGCAAAGGCCGGATGTACGGGTGCATTTTCTCGGGCGAGCGTTTCGACGCGGGCGACAAGTTCGGATACCTCCAGGCCACCGTCCATTACGCGCTCAAACACCCGGAGCTGGGCGCCCGATTCTCGGACTGGCTCAAGCAGTACCTGAAAAAGATTTGAGAGAATTCCCGCCCGAGCCGAATTGCATTATACTTATTGGGTATAGGTATCCCTTTTGGAGAAAATCATCATAGCTGAAACCGCGGGCTTCTGCATGGGGGTGCGGCGCGCGGTGAACATGGTGCTGGAGTTGGTGGACGAGCCGGGGGGGCCGATCTGGACCCTCGGGCCGTTGATCCACAATCCCCAGGTGGTGGAGTTGTTCCGGCAGCGGGGAGTGGTGGCGGCCGAGTCGCTGGATGAGATCAGCCGGGGCATGGTGGTGATCCGTTCGCACGGGATCAGTCCCGAGCTCCGGCGGCAACTGGAGGCCAAGGGTCTGCGCATAATTGACGCGACCTGTCCGCGGGTCGCGCATGTACATAGGATCGTGGAGAAACATGCCGGGCAGGGCGCGCTCATCATCATCCTGGGCGACCCCGGCCACTCGGAAGTCGAGGGCATTCTCGGGTTCGCGGGGGAAAAATCCGCGGTGATCCAGTCGGTGGAGGAAGTGGAATCGCTGCCGGAGGCGGGCAGGGTGGTGCTGGTGGCGCAGACCACCCAGAGCCAGAATCGGTTCGAGCAGGTGGCGGAGGCGGTGAGGAAAAGATATTGCGGACTTGATCCGGAGCTGGTGCAGATCGTCAATACCATCTGCGATTCCACCGAGCGCAAGCAAAATGAGATTGGCGAGTTGGCGCGGGAGGTGGACGCCTTGGTGATCGTGGGCGGCCGCCAGAGCGCCAACACACGGCGGCTGAAGGAAATCGCGGAATCCTATGATTTGCTGGCTAGCCTGGTTGAGAGCGAGGACGAGCTGGATTTCAGCGCGCTTTTGGGCGCCAAGAAAGTGGGCTTGACCGCGGGCGCCAGCACGCCCAATTGGATGATCCGGCGGGTTTATGAGGAATTGAACCGGTTGAGTTTGGCGGACCGGAGATTCCCGCTCCGGGTTTTTTACCAGGCGCTGCGCTACCTCGGCATCCTTAACATCTATCTCGGCCTGGGTGGGGCTTTGCTCACTGCACTCGCGGGAATCCTGGTTTCCGGCGAAATAAATTTGTTCGCGGCCTTCGCTTCCTTTTTTTACCTGGGCTCCATCCATAACTTCAACATGCTCGCCAAGCCCGAACTCCTCGCCGTAATCGAGCCGGCGCGGGGGAAATTTTTTCTCGGCCACCGGAGAGCTCTGCTCCTTCTAAGCATGATCGGCCTGGTCCTGGGCGGGGTGTTCGCGGCCCTGACCAATCCCTGGGCCCTGCTTTTTTACGCGGGCCTTTGCATCCTGGGCCTGCTTTATCAGGCGCGCTTCCGGCAAAAGGGACCGATCTTCAAATTTCGCTCGCTGATGGACATCCCGGGCTCGAAGGACCTCTTCAGCGCCCTGGCCTGGTCCGTCATGATCGTGCTGGTCCCGCTCGCGGGCAAACCCGAGGCGCATGTCCAGTTCAAGCCCTGGCTGATGTTCGGCCTGATTTTCCTGATGGTCATTGCCCGCAGCATTGTCCAGGATTTCCGGGACCTTCAGGCCGATCGCCTGGCCGGCAAGGAGACCGTCCCCACCCTGCTCGGGCCCGCGGGCAGCCGCGCTCTGGTTCACTTGATCATGGGTCTGGCCGTGCTGGTCCTGAGCGCAAGCTTATGGCTCCGGCTGTTTCCGCCCGCGGGGCTGGGGCTTCTGCTTGGACTTTTCTGGCTCTGGCTGTGCGTGCCCTTCTTCACCAGCCGGCCCATCATTCAGGGGCTGCGCGCCGAACTCCTGATAGATTTCAGCTTTATCCTCGCCGGCATTGCCGGCCTGGGGTTGAAAATCATTTAATGGACCCCGTCACTCATGTCTTGTTCAGTTGCGCGCTTGCTCGCGCGGAGTTGATCCCGGGCAGCCGCGAGGCCCAGGCCATAATGATCGTGGCCGCGCTCGCCCCGGACCTGGACCATCTTTTTCGTCTGCGCGGACTCAACCAATACTTCATCCATCACCGGCGCGAGACCCATTCCCTGCTCGGCCTGCTTGTGCTCAGTCTGCCCCTGGTCCTGCTCGGCCGGCTTTTCAGTCCCGAGCTAAGTTATCCCAGGATTTACCTGTTCGTGGTCATGGGCCTGTTCAGTCATTTCTTCCTCGATTTCCTCTCCGTCCCCGGTCTGCCCTTTTGGTTCCCCGGCAAAAAGCGCTTCTACAACTTCGGGATCCTGTTCTTCCTGGATCCCTGGCCGGACCTGCTTTTGCTCCCGGCCATTTTTGAAAAAATCATCCCGCTGGCTCGGCCCCAGCCGGCTCGGATCGCGCTATCCGCGGTTCTTGCATACCTGGTTTTTCTGGCGCTCCTGAAAATGGCCGCCCGGGTAAAAGGCCGCAAGAGTTTTTCCGAAATCCTGCCCCAGGCCGGAACGGCTCGGATCTTTGTCAGCCCGTTCCTGGCTTTCCCATTCACCTGGCTGCTCCTGATGAAACATGGCCATACCGTCTATCGCATGAGGTATTCATTCCTGTCCGGCCCGGGACCGGTCTCCCTTTTCAAGAGCGACACTTCGTCCCGCTTGGGGGAAGCCGTGGAAAAGAGTCCGTTGATCCGCGCCCTCGCTAATTTCAGCGATTTCATTTTTTGGCGCGCCCTTGAGAACGAATCCGGATACCGGGTTTTGGTCCACGACCTCCGCTTCAGCCAGTTCACCCCGGGTTTCCGGGCCGAAGCCGAATTCAGCCCGGAAGGAAATCTGGTTTCCGAAAGATTCCGCTACTTTTGACCCGTGGTCAGCGCTGCCGCTTTTCGCGCCGATTAAATCTTGACACGCCTAAGAAAGGGCATAGAATTTTCTTTGCGCGCCTCTTGGCTTGAATGTGATGGTTGAAGTTTGAAGCTCAAGATCAGACATATATTGGTTGCCCTCATTCTGCTCGCGCTGTGGGCGGCCTATTTGGCCATGGTTGACCGCCGCTTCTACATTTTTGAGGGTGAGAGTTCACACTACCTGCTCATGGCCAAATCGTTGGCGGTCTATCATAATTATTCCGATTTCTACCTGGCAAAACCGCTGCCCCATGTGAAAATTCCACCACTATTTTCGGTGTTGCTCGCGCCCATCTATTATTTTTTCGGCTTCAACATTCTGGCGGTCAAGACCTTGGTTTTCCTGTGTCTGATCGCCGCAACCATCATCGGATATTTGCTTTTTTTGAAACTCTCCGGCGACTGGAAAAAAGCGCTGCCGGTGATGGTGATAAGCTTGTTATTTCCGCTCAATTACATCCTGATGCGGAAGCTCACCTCGGAATTTCCCTATCTGGCCCTGAGCTATCTCGCGCTTTTTCTCCTGGCCGGGGCCGAAACAAAGGAGTTGTCGGTTTTCAAGTCCCTCGGTTTGGGCGTCCTGATCGGGCTTTGCTTTCTCATGCGCTCCGCCGGGCTGACCCTGGTCCTGGCCCTGGCCGCGTTCATGGTCATGGACCGCTTGCTCCCGCACTCCCGCCGGAGTTGGGGGCCGCGGTTCGCGATCCTGCTCACTTCCGCCGCGATTTCGCTGTGGTGGATTTTGCGGTGCGCCCTGGTCCGGACCGCGGGCCAGTTCACCTATTTCCAGATCCTGCTCGCGGACACCCGACCCGGTTCCATCGAGCAAGGCATGCTCGATTTGCAGCCGCCGCTCTGGGCCGGACCTCACATGATCGGACTCGCCGGTATGGCGCAAAGGTGTTTCCATAATCTGATTTTCTATCTCAAGGCAATCATCCTCCAGCCCGCAAATGCTCAATACTCTTACATATTTTTGCTCCTGCTCATCTTCGCCCTGCCGGGCATGATCGTTTCTTTTCGCAAAAGCCTCATCCTCGGCTTTTACGGCATCCTCAATCTGGCCTTGATTCTGGTCTGGCCCTTCCAGGATCCCCGGTTCCTGTCTCCCATAACCGGGATCATTATCTTCTGGATCATCCAGGGCGCCGATTTTATTTCCAGCAAGTTCAAACCCCGGAGCGTCTTGCGCATCGGCGTCAATATGCTCTGCTACGGCCTTCTGGCGGTTGCCCTGCTCGGCTTTTGCCGGAGCGATTTTCAGATTTGGAAACAGACCCGGCATCAGGTTTTTCCCGCCGTCTACCGGGTGTCCAAATATTTCGAGGTGGCGCCCTTGACCAAAGAGCGCAACCGGTTTTGCCGGGCCTTGTTTTATCTTCGGCAAAATACCCCGCGCGACTCCGTCGTAGCCTCGGTCTCGCCCCACCTGGTCAGCCTGATCGCGGACCGGCGAGCGGCCTTTTTCCCGGCCACGCCCGACCCGAAGGAATTTTGGACATATTTTCAGGAAAACCGAGTCAATTACATTCTGCGCGACGAAATCTACCGGGAAATCGGCGGCGTGAACCTGATGACCCCGGAATATCTTGAGCCGGCCCTGGCCGGGCGCTCTGGCCTGGAAAAGGTCTGGGCAATCCCTTTTACTCAAACTATGATATTATCTATAAACAATGAGGCGCAATAGCTTACGCGCAAACTCGCTTTTGATCGCTGCGGCCTTAATCCTTCTCAGTTTCTCCGACTACCGCAAAATGGGGGACGACTTTCTGCCGGCCCGGGGCAAAATCCGGCTGGCCGTTATCCTGGTCAGCTTCCCCGGCCTGGCGCCCAAGGCCTCGAAGGATGAAGTCAACCGGATGATTTTTTCGAGAGGCGAAATCCCCTCGGGCTCGGTCGCGGATTACTATTGGGAAGTTTCCGGCGGGAAGGTTGAACTCACCGGCGAGGTCTTCGGCTGGTTTGAGGCGGCGCAGTCCGAAGAATATTACGCGAACAGTCATTTCGGCCATCAGCCCGGGACCTATCCCAGGAACGCGGCGGGGCTGGTCGTGGAAGCGCTCGAACTCGCGGACCAGGCCGGATTGGATTTTTCCCGCTATGACAATAGCGGGGACGGCGCGGTTGACAGCCTGGTGGTTCTGTTTGCCGGGCCGGGCGGACATATTGGCAATAACCTGGCCCGGCTCTGGCCGTGGGAGAGCTATTTGTCCGCGGACGGGACGCGGCCGGTCCTGAAGGATGGCGTGAAAATTGACCGCTATCTCACGGTGAGCGAGCGCGCGCCGGGCGGAGAACTCAATTTCATTCCCATCCTCTGCCACGAACTCGGACATTTATTCGGACTCCCGGATTTGTTCGATTGGGACAACGGCTCGGTCGGGATTGGAAAGTTCGGCCTGATGGGTTACGGAGTTTTCGGAGGGGACAAGGCCTTCTGGCCCGAAGCCTGGACCCGCGCTTATCTCGGCTGGTCCGAGCCGCGGGAGTTGACCGCGCCCGGTAAATACGAACTCAAGCCCGCGGAGACCGGCGGCGAAATCTTCCGCCTCAACACCTCCCGGCCCGGCGAATATTTCCTGCTCGAAAACCGCTCGCCCCTGGGCAGCGACGCCGGCCTGTTCGGAAAGGGCCTGGTTATCTATCATGTGGACGAGCGGGTCATGACCCGGGACGACTTTCAGTGCATTGGATATTGTCCGGACAATCATTACCTGGTCGCAGTCGAGCAGGCCGACGGTTTGAACCAGCTCGAGACCAAAAAGAATGAAGGGGATGCCGCGGATTTTTTCCCGGGCGCAAACCGGGTCACGGATTGGAGCGATATAACCGGCCAAGGCTCGAACTATCTGGCCGGCGCCCACACCCGCCTCTGGGACGGCGAACTCACCGGCATTGCTATGAGCGGAATCAAGCTGCAGGATGACGCCGTCATTTTCAAGCTCAAGCTCGGCGAACCCCAAAGCCTGGACCCGTTCGTGCCCGCGCTTCGGCTTTTCGACTACCAGGTGGTTGATCTCGGCAACCATGACGGCATCCTCGATCCCGGCGAAAAGTTTGAGCTGGTCCCGGTCATTTCCAATCAAGGCGCCAAGGCCAAGAAGATTTGGGTTGATGTCAAAACCCCGGATTTGACGGTTGAAAAAATTGAGCTGACCCCTAAAGACCCTATCCGGCCGGGAGAAAAAATAGAATTGTCACCCGGTTTCCTGCTCAAAGTTCCTGAATCCTGGCCCAAGGCCCAGGAGGTTCCTGTCGAAATCGTGCTCAACAGCAAGACCGAAAAATTCTCGAAAATCGAGAAGATCAATCTCGCAGTCGGCAAGCCGGAGATTTTGCTGGTGATGGACGACGACGGCATGGGCTTGAAAAGATATTATGAACCGCCGCTAAAAGATGCCGGCGCGGTATTTTACACGCTGGAAATCAAAGACGCGCTCCCTTCCGCCGAATTCCTCGGCCGGTTCTCAACCGTCATCTGGGCCACCGGAATTCGCGG
>CAIUDS010000293.1 GCA_903897985.1 uncultured delta proteobacterium | reverse complement strand
TTCTTCCCAGTTCATATCCACAGGACTCTTATCTCATCCTCCACGGCCTTGAATTCCCGGTCGCCGGTGATGAAGGGACAGGCACTCGGAGGTGATGCCGGTCAAGCAATATTTTTCGATTTCCGGCCTTTTGCAGGTCCCACCATAATCCGCCCCATAGGTGCCTGTCCCTCAGGCCAAGGGATTGACTCACCTGGTTTTTCCCGGCCGGAAGCCGATTTTTTTGGGCGGGAGAACGGGAGGGGATGTCAGTTGTTTCATCACCTGGACAATTTCGAGGATTTGGCGGTCATGGGTGGTGAGTTTGCGCTCCAGTTCCGCCACCTTGACGGCCAGTTCCTTATGGGTGGCCAGGAATTGCCGGATCCGGACAAACGCCCGCACCACATATACGCTCATTTCCACTGCGGTCTCGGAATTGAGGACATTGGCGGCCATGATCGCGCCGTGCTCGGTAAAAGCATAAGGCAAATATCGGCGTCCGCCATACCCGGAACTTGAGGCGCCAATTTGGCACCTCAAGATTTCGGTTTCCTCCGCGGTGAGCTGGAATACGAGGTCTTCTGGAAATCGGCTGAGGTTTCTCTTTACCGCCCGATTTAGCATCTTGGTCTCAACTCCATAGATAGCCGCCAGATCCGAATCCAGCATGACCCGCTGACCCCGAATCACCAGGATCAGGCTTTCCGCTTCACCGCCACAATTTTTGCTTTGTCCACCATGCCTTATCCTCCGATCTTGAGATCGCAATTTGCGACTTCAAGTTTTGCCAATTTGCCGAAATTCGGTATAATTATTAGCAGTAACCCCCCTGGAGATAGCATCTCAGAAATAAAGCCCTGCCGCGCCTGCAATGCCTGCCATAAGAAGGGCGTGTGCCCGCAAAAGGACGGGTTCAACGCGATCAAGGACAAAATCCTGGAGGCGGACGGACTTATCCTCGCCAGCCCCAATTACATCTTTCAGGTCAGCGCCCAGCTCAAGACTTTCCTCGACCGCTGCGGCGGCGCGATCCATTGCCAGGGCTTCGAGGGAAAATACGGCGCCTCCGTGGTAACCTCCGGGGGCGGCGACGAAAAAGAGATCGCCGCTTACCTGAACCATTTCCTCCTCACCACCGGCGCCATCCCGGTCGGAGCGGTCTGGGCCACCATGGGCAAAATTTATGGACCCGATTTTCCCAAGCCGATCCGGGACCGGGCGTCCGCCTTGGGCAAAAAGCTGGTCCGGGCGATCGAGACCAAGGCTCAGGCGAGCGCGTCCGACCGAAAGGAAATGGCGCGGTTCCGCAGCCGGATGCGGTCGCTGATGCTCTGGCGCAAGGACGAATGGCCTTACGAATATGAGTATTGGAAAAAACATCGCGGGTTGAAGGGGTAGGAAAGAATGCGGGCGCTGCTCTGTCTCGATGGTTTCCTCCGCAAAAATCTTCAGCCCCTTTATCCCGGGCCGCGGAATCTAAAATGTGCGCTTGCTTTGGCTTTTGTCAAAATATAATGCTAAAATTATAAGATGAGTATGTAAATGGCGGCAGTTGCTCACAAAAGCCGGCCGGAACGAAACCGGCGACGGACGATTCAATCCGTGCCTGAAAACGACGCGCTCATCCAACAACTACGCAGGCCCCCCAATTATGGCTCAGCAAATCCCGGATAAGGAGGTTACGACAGTCATGAAAGCGGTAAAATGGGGATTGGTCGGATACGGCGAACAGGCCCGGGAGCGGATGGTCCCGGCGCTGCAGAAGCTCAAGGAAGTCGAGATTACCTCGGTCTGCTGTTCCAGTCCGGAGCGCGCGGAAGCCGCGGCCAAGGAACTGGGGGTCAAGGGTTACGGGCATCTGGCGGATTTCCTGTCCGACCCCGAGGTCCAGGTAGTTTATATCTCCACCCCCCATGCGCTCCACACCCCCCAGGCCTACAAGGCGCTGGAGGCCGGCAAGAGCGTTTTGGTGGAAAAGCCGATCGCGTTGAGCGCTGACGGCGTGCACAAGTTGACCGAGGTCGCGCATCGCAAGAAGGTCACGCTCGGCACCAGCTTCCCGCTCCGGCATCACCCCGGCCTGAAGGAGTTAAAGGACGACCTGACCAAGGGCGCCTTCGGCGACCTGATCCATATTTATGTCCTGCTCAGCCGCGAGAAGCAGATGGATAAGCCCTGGTGGAAGGACCAGTTCCATTCCGGGCCGATGTGTCTGATGGACCTCGGTCTCCAGGGCATAGACCTCATGATCTGGCTGGCCGGAACCAAACCCGTCGAGGTGTCCACCGTCGGCAAGGGCGGACAGTCCGATGACAGCCTCAATATCGCCGCGACGATTTCCGTCAACTTCGATTCCGGCGCCACCGGCGCGATCTCCGCCAGCAACATGGTCAAGGGCGACCGGAACCTGGTCCTGCTCCAGGGCTCGGAAAAGCAGGCCCTGGTCGAGATGAACTGGCCCGAGGGGGACGGCGCCTTCCAAATCCGGATGCGCCCGGCCGGGAAGGATGAGGAAAAGAAATATGAGCCGGTGAACCTGTATAAGCTCCTGGCCGAAAATTTCAACCAGGCGGTTTTGGGCAAGGAGACCTACTCGCCCACCCCGGAGGAAAGTTATCCGGTGGTCGAGGTCTGCTGCGCCGCGATCGAGTCGCTCAAGAGCGGCCGGGCGGTCAGGGTCGGCCAGGTCCAGCGCGTGACCGGGCCGCGCTTCAAGGATTGAGCGCGCGTCCCCCCAAAATTATTTAAAATTGTCTCGGGTCTGCGTCATAAAAGTGGGACTTCAGGCGCAACGCGACTCCCAATATTCCTCA
>CAIUDS010000292.1 GCA_903897985.1 uncultured delta proteobacterium | reverse complement strand
GGCAAGAGCACGCTCATGAAAATTCTGGTCGGGGTCCACCAGCCGGATGCCGGAAGGGTCATCGTGAACGGGCAGGCGGTTTCCATCACCAGCCCGGAACGGTCACGGCTGCTCGGCTTCGGCATTGTTTTCCAGGAAATCGTGCTCTGTCAGAACCTGAACATAATGGAAAACCTGTTCCTCGGCAACGAACTCCGGCACAACGGTTTGCTCCGGTATTCAGAAATGGAAAAGGAGACCCTCGGGGTCTTGAAAAAGGTGCGGCTGGATTTAAGCCCGCGGACCCTCGTGCAGGACTTGTCCGTGGCGGCGAAACAAATGCTCCAGATCGCGCGCGCCATTCTCATTCAGCCGCGCATGATCATATTTGACGAGCCGACCAGCGCGCTGACCCGGGACAGCGTGGACGATTTGTTCTCGATCATCCGGGAGCTGCACCGGGAGGGCGTGACCGTGCTTTACATCAGCCACAAGCTGGAGGAGATTTTCGAGATCGCGGACACGGTTACGGTGCTGCGGGACGGTGGTCATATCGGCACTTTGCCGGTGAGCGAGGTTAATGAGGACCGGCTGGTGCAGATGATGGTGGGAAGGGAATTGGATTTGAGCGCGCGTCGGCGGGAGGTCAAGCCCGGAGCGGTTTTGCTCAAGGTCGAGAACCTGAACCTGGGCCGACTGCAAGGAATTAATTTCGAGGTCCGGGCCGGAGAGGTGGTCGGGATTGCCGGTCTGGTAGGCTCGGGCCGCAGCGAGTTGGTGGAGAGCATCTTCGGGGTCCGGCGGGTGGACTCGGGAAAAATCCGGCTTGAGGGCAAGGACATCACGCGGCTGTCCATTGCGGAACGCGCCCGGGCGGGCATGGCGCTCGTGCCGGAGGACCGCCAACTCGAGGGCCTGATTTTCACGATGGGACTAAAGCACAACCTCACCCTCCCCTCGGTGGCGATGGGGCTCGATTCGGTGGGCAAGCATGCGCTGCGGTCGCGTAGCGAGACCATTCTGGCAGGGGAGGCGGTCCGGGATTTGAAGATCGTGGCTTCGGGTTTGGAGGTCGAGATGCAGAGCCTGTCGGGCGGGAACCAGCAGAAGGCCGTGATCGGCAAATGGTTCCTCACTCAGCCCCGGGTTTTCATCCTGGACGAGCCCACACGCGGAATTGATGTCGGGGCCAAGGCCGAAATCCACCGGTTGATCCGCAAGCTGGCGGACGAGGACAAAGCCGTGGTCGTGGTTTCCAGCGAACTGCCCGAGTTGCTCGCGCTTTCGGACCGGGTGCTGGTGATGCGCGCGGGAAGGCTGATGGGGGAGGTCTGCGCGGACAAGCTTTGCGAGGAAGAGATTATGCGGCTGGCCGTGGCCGGCGTTAACTAGAAGAGTGAAAGCAAATGAGCCAGAGTAAATTGTCAGCGGTCCAGAGTTGGTTTTCCCGGCACCGGGAGTTGAGCGTGTTCATGATCTTGTGCCTGGAGATCCTCTGGTTCTACATCCAGCTATATCCCGAGCCCGGCCGGCGCCACACTTTTTTCAACGCGGAAAATTTCCTGATGATCTTCAAATATTCCGGCATCTACGGCATCGCCGCCATCGGCGCGGCCATGATCATCATCAGCAACGGCATTGACCTGGCCCCGGGCGCCGTGATCGGGCTGACCACCGTGGTCACCGGAAACCTGTTCATGCAGCACAACTACCCGCTCCCGGTCGCCGCGGCCGCGGGGCTGCTGGTCGGGCTGGGTTCCGGCGGGCTGGCGGCTTTGCTCATAACCGTGATCAAGCTGCCGCCCTTCATCGCCACGCTGGGCGTGATGGGCGTTGCGCGCGGGCTCGCGTTCATCATCACCGAGGGCGGCTTTTACGACCTGTCCCACAAGATCCCGGAGGACTTTTCGCTGATCGGGATCCCGATTGAATACTGGCCGGGCGTGATCATGATCACCCTCGCGATCGTGTTCCATGTCTTCATCGTGTCCACCCGCACCGGCCGCCACATCCACGCCGTGGGCGGGAACGAACTGGCCGCGTATTTCTCCGGAGTCAAGGTTCGGCGGGTGAAGATATTCGTGTATGTGATGGGCGGGCTGCTGGCCAGCCTGAGCGGGGTCACGCTCGCCATTGTCCACGGCCAGGGCCGCGCCGACATGGCCAGCGGTTACGAACTCGACATCATCGCCGCCGCGGTCGTGGGCGGCGCCAGCCTCTCCGGCGGCAAAGGCTCGGTGCTCGGCGCGGTGCTCGGCAGCCTGATCTTCGGCGTGCTCCGGAACGCCCTCAGCCAGATCTCGGGCGCAACTTTTTACGAACGCGCCATCGTGGGCGCGGTGATCGTGGTGATCGTGATCCTCGACCAACTGACCGTGAAAAAAGAAGGGAAGACGGTATGATGAAAAATGAATGGTGTCCGGTGTCGGCTATTTTGTTCCTCCTCGTCCTCCTCTATGCCCCGGGCCTCAAAGCCGAGGCCATGCCCCGGTGCGAGCATCCGAGGCCGGACCTCGAGCGCGCGAGCTGGCAATGCCTGAACGGCGAGTGGGATTTCCGGTTTGATCCGGCAACTCCGGAAACCTGTTGCGGAGATGAGGCGCTAATTACGGGGGATTTCGACCGCAAAATCATGGTGCCCTTTGAAATCGAGTCCGCGCTCTCCGGCATCAAGCTGGGAAAAAAGAGCGAGTATTATCTGGGCTACCGCCGGAGGTTCGCGCTCGATCCGGCCCTGAAGGGAACCGGCAAAATCGTTTTGCATTTCGAGGCGGTGGACTGG
>CAIUDS010000291.1 GCA_903897985.1 uncultured delta proteobacterium | reverse complement strand
TTTACCCCTCCGGGCTAAAACTCGCATGTCCCCCTATATATAGGAAAAATGTTACATAGGTTTTTAAGGCCAAAATCGGAGCTAACTTATTGATTTAAAATTCATAATTCATAATTCTGAATTCATAATTCAAAAACAGATTTGTCAACCCAGACCAAACGAAAAATGGAAAAATAAATTTTCCGCTTATAATTCAATGGATTGCAAAGCTATGAAAAAATTGCACTTTTGTTTGGCTAGGCCAAACAGCGGGAGCAATTTTTTTGCCGCAAAGATCGCGAAGAGCGCAAAGGGAACCGGGCAATTTGGAATTCGTATTTCGGAATTCAAAAGTTCAAGGCCCTCGGACCCCCAACCCCCAATTCCTTTTCCTTCGCGTTAAGAGTATTTGCTTCAAGGAATGGCGAGGGCTATGATGCGGGCAAGGAGGCAGTGATGAACAGGCGAGCGGGATGGGGATTGGCCGTGGCCGCCCTGCTGCTGATCGGCGCGGACTGGGACAAAGGCGGCGGTATCTTTGGGGAGTGGGTGAAGGACCAATATGGGCTGGTCGCGTATCAGTATGAGATAGATGAGGTCAGCAACGAAAAGGCGCAATGGAAAAGAGGGGAAGAGGCTCCGAGCCTCATGTGGCATCAGATCGGGAATTTGCACATAAATGCCATTGCCGCGAACCACGGTTTCGTCCAGCTTTTTTATAATGACAGCGCACAGCGCTGGGTCAATTTTTTTAATCCTGAGGCTTTAAGATACGCGGGCGGGTTCGGTTTCGTGCTCGACGGAGATACCGCCTTCACCACCTATTATCCGTATGCTCCCAGAGAAAAATATAACCTGCGTCGGTTTGGGCAGGGATATTTTGAAAAAGAACTGGCGCACAATCAACTCCTGGTCAATGAGACCGTTTTCGCACCGGCAGGAGATTTGTCGGCATTGGTCATGCGGGTTGAACTCAAGAATTTGTCAGACCAGAAAAAGCAGGTCCAATATGTCGCCTACTTCGATGTGAACCCGATGGAGGTCATGGTGCTGGGGTCACAAAAGCGGGACCAGGCCGCGGGCGCCAAGGCGATTTTTGCCCCTGAATTTTCCTCGGATAAATCAATGGTCATTGCTCGCAGCAAGAAACTCTGGGGCAAGGACGGCGGCTACCCAACGAAAGTCATGGGTCGCGACCCCGAGTATCCGGACATTTTCCTCGCATCTCTTAACCACGGCACGGCCCTGGCTGCCAATCCGGATGTTCTCTTTACGACGAATGGATTTAAAGGCGCGGCCGGCCTGAAAAACCTGATCGCGAATCCCGGCCCGGTCTCGGGCAATAATTTTTCTCTGTTCAATGCGGTCACGATCCTACTCGCGCCGGGCGAGGAAAAGGTCCTGCACTTCGCTTACGGCTATGCCAAAGCGGAAAAACCGGCGTCGGTGATCGCGAAGATCGGCGACCCGGAGCAGGCTTTTTCGAACACCATAAAATATTGGCAGGACGAGCGGCCGGTGTTCACGGCGGATCAGGACCAGTATCTTTCGCGCGAGCTGGAATGGAACCATTATTATGTCGCGTCCAGCTTCCTCTATGACGGATACTATAACCGCCATTTCGCGCCGCAGGGCGGGCACTACCTATATAATATGGGCGTGAACGGCGCCACGCGCGACCTGGCCGGATACACGCTCGGGCTGATTTATTTCCGGCCCGACCTGGCGCGCGAAATGATCGAGCTATGCCTGGAGGACCAGGAAACCTCGGGACGGTTGTTTTACGATTTCGAGGGATACGGCAAGCGCTACAGCATCCCCTACCGACCGAGCGATTTGTCGCTCTGGATTTTATGGGCCGCGACCGAGTATGTTTTTGCCACGCGCGATTTTGATTTCCTGAAAAAGGAACTGCCCTATTGGCCGAAGGAAAAGGGAGAGCGGGGCACGGTCTCGGACCATTTGACCCGGGCGTATGAACATCTCGAGCATGACATCGGGTTGGGCAGACATGAATTGATCCAGCTAAGGATGAGCGACTGGAACGACCAAATGACCTTACTGGTCACGAAAAATGATCCGATAGATTTTATCGCCACCTTTTTTGACGGCGAGAGCGCGCTCAACTCGGCCATGGCCTGTTACATCTTGCCGCAGTTCTCCGCGCTGCTCACCACCGCGGGAGACGGCAAGCGAGCGACAGAAGTAGACGCGTTTTATAAAAAAGTGAAGGCTGGCCTTCAGAAGCAGTGGCTTGCGCAAGGCTGGTATCCGCGCGCGTATTCGGCGCTGGGCAAGAGTTTCGGCAGGAAGGATATTTTTCTGGAGCCGCAGGTGTGGGCGCTGCTGAGCGACAATTTGATGAGCAAGGATCAGCAAGACCTGCTCCTGAACAATATCGAGGAAAAGCTGAGAAAGCCGAGCAAACTGGGGATGCTGATCAGCTCGGACACCAAGGGGAGCTTGTTTGCGAAGCCGGGCGAGCAGGAACGGGGCGGGATCTGGTTTGCGATCAACGGGCCGGGCGCGTATGCGCTGGCCAAGTATCGGCCGGAGACCGGTTATGACGAGCTCAAAAAGAACACGCTCGCCTGGCACGGGGCCGAGTATCCGCAGCTTTGGTATGGCATCTGGAGCGGGCCGGACTCGTTCAACTCGGTCTTCTCGGACCGGCCGGGCCAGAGCTGGATCGAGAGCAAGTTCACCGGCGGGCCCATGGAATATCCGGTCCAGAACAACAACGCCCACGCGGACATGATGTGGGGCTTCGCGCGCATGGCCGGGTTCAACGCGACCGCCGAAGGCTACCGGATCGAGCCGCTCATCCCGCTCGAGCATTATAAGCTGGAAACGCCCCTGCTCGGCCTGGAAAAAAGCCCGGACCGGCTCGCGGGTTATTTTGTGTTCACGAGTTCGGGATGGATGACCTTGAGCGTGAAGCCGCCGAAGAATTTGGGGGACCAGCTCACGGTCCTGGTGAACGGCGCGGAAATCATTTCGCGGACCGAGGACGGCGTGATAAAATTCCCGGTGAGCTATGCGGCGGGGAAGAAAGTCGTGTGGCAGATAAAGAATCGCGACTAAAGTCGCTCGCACGAGAACGAAGGGAGGGAGAACATGGATATGCCGGTGAAAAAATCGCTGACCTATAAGGTCAAGGAGCTGGTGGTGAAGACCTCGCTGCTGGCCTTTGGCGTCACCTTCGAGCTGGTCTCAAAATGGAGCGCGGAGTTGAAGAAGGAACTGGAGGACTGGGAGGAAGGCAGGGTGTTTGGATTGGCGGTGATGAACAACGGCCCGGCCATGTCCATCCGCAAAGAGGGGGATCATGTCAAATATTTGGGCCTCTCGCTTCAGAACCCGAAGCTCACCATCTATTTCA
>CAIUDS010000290.1 GCA_903897985.1 uncultured delta proteobacterium | reverse complement strand
GTATCTGGAGGAAGCGCTCAAGGAAGTTATGATTGATTTGGCATGGGTGCGCGCTCATCTTCCGGAGCCGGAACTGAGAAATTTTGCTTGGATTGCCCGCGCAGATAAGGGGAAAAAAAAGTGTTAGACGGTCAGACCCAACCCTGCTTGACCTCTCGCAGGATAGTTTTATCCTTAAGCCATTGCAGGTACTTGTCCAGCAGACTTTGTATTTCTTCTTTCATACGAACAGCCCCTTCTTGATCTTCGGAGCTTTCACTATGTTACAATATCCGAAAAATTACTCAAGGGTCTTCCAAAGGTTGGAGAGGTCGGAGAATTTATCGGCCGGCGCTGGGAATGCCCATTTATCGGCAAAACCTTCCCGATAAAGATGGAGATGGGGGCATCCGATTTCGGAGCCGTCGGGGTTTCGGTGCGGGGTGCCGCCGAAATCCAGCCTCACCAAGACCACCACTTGTTTGGCCCGGTTCTGATTTTTGCCCTTTTTGAGTTCGATCTTGCCCCGGTTTATGTCGAGGAAAAAATTTTCCCGCTTGTCCTCCGAGACCAACGGCAGACAAAGCGATCCGCCCATGCCCGGATATTCACATTCATCGTCATTGGCGCTGAGCTTGCGCATTGCGATTAACTGATCCGCGTCGGCCTGACTTAAATTGATCTCAACCATTTCCGCCCTTTTGATAATTTTATCAGAATCGGCGGCTTTCAACAATTCGGCTCTCCAAACTGTAATCTTTCCATTGTCGAAATAGGTTGCGGTTTCAGGGGCGGTGGATTAAGATTGAGGGCGATGAAAAAGCCTGATTACACGAAGCCGGACTTTTACGCGCGCAAGGCCAAGGCGCAGGGCTTTCCGGCGCGGTCGGTGTTCAAGCTGGAGGAATTGGACCGGCGGTTCAAGGTCCTGGCCAAAGGGATGCGGGTGTTGGACCTGGGCGCGGCGCCGGGGAGTTGGATGAAATACGCTTCGGATAAGGTCGGGCCGGGGGGACTGGTGGCCGGGATTGACCGCAACCGCTTGAGCCGACAACTTCACCCGAATGAAGTTTTCTACGAGGAAGATGTTTTTGATACCGCCCCGGCGAAGCTGAAGGAGGAGTGGGGGACTTTCGATCTCGTCCTGTCCGACCTCGCGCCGGACACGAGCGGTCAGAAGGCCACGGACGCGCTCCGCTCGGTGGCGCTCGCCGAGCAGGCCCTGAAAATCGCCGAGACAATTTTGAAACCCGGGGGCAGCCTGCTGCTCAAGGTTTTCCAGGGACCGGGCTTTGACGGGTTTTACGATCTGGTCAGGGAAAAATTTGAGAGCGTGAGTTCGAGCAAGCCGAAGAGTTCGAGACCGAATAGTGTGGAGATGTTCATTTTTTGCAAAAGCAAAAAATGATTACAGATTACAAATTACAGATTACAAAAATGGTGTGCGGACACGAGTGTCCGCACCACGAATTTGCGCCCCGAAGGAGAGAAAGATGGCGATGGTAAAAAAGATCGGGTTGCTGACGGGCGGAGGGGATTGTCCGGGCCTGAACGCGGTGATCCGGGCGGTGGTGAAGGCCGCGCTCAAGGACTATCAAATGGAAGTGGTCGGCGCGCTGGACGGATACGAGGGTCTGGTCTTTCCGGACAAAACCATGCCCCTGGGTTACGAGCAGGTCAAGGGCATCCTTCCCCGGGGCGGCACCATTTTGGGGAGCAGCAACCGCGCGAACCCGTTTGCGATGCAGATTGAAAAGCGGGGCAAGACGGTAACGGAGGACCGGTCGGCGGACGCGGTGAAGCGGTGCCGGGAATTGGGGATCGAGGCTCTGATCATCGTGGGCGGGGACGGCACGCTCAAGATTGCGCAGGAATTGAAGGACAAGTTTGGGATGAAGGTGGTCGGGGTTCCCAAGACCATTGATAACGATCTCTCGGCCACGGATGTGACCTTTGGGTTCGACACCGCGGTGGTGACCGCGACCGAGGCGGTGGACAAGCTGCATTCCACCGCGGAGAGTCATCACCGGGTGATGTTCGTGGAACTGATGGGCAGAGAGGCCGGCTGGATCGCGCTCCACTCCGGGATGGCCGGGGGAGCGGATGTGATCCTGATCCCGGAGATTCCTTATTACATTGACAAGCTGATCGCGAAGATCGAGCGGCGCGAGAAATATGGGAGCAAGTTCAGCATCGTGGTGGTGGCGGAGGGTGCCAAACCCGTGGGCGGCGTCGAGAGCGTGATTGACCATCCGGATCAGCCCTGGCAGCTTCCCCGCCTCGGCGGCGCGGCGCAAAGGGTCGCGGACGAGGTATCGAAACTGTCACGCAAGGATTGCCGGGTCACGGTGCTCGGGCATATCCAGCGTGGCGGCTCGCCCAGCCCGTTCGACCGCAACCTCGGCACCCGCCTGGGCGTGGCCGCGGTCAACCTGGTGGCGCAGGGCGGGTTCGGGAGGATGGTCTGCCTGCGTTCGAGGAACATCGAGTCGGTTCCGTTGGAGGAAGCGGTGGGAAAACAAAAACTGGTTGATCCCTTTGGCGAGATGGTGATGGCGGCGCGCGCCATCGGGATTGACTTCTGCTCGGCGTCCGATGCCCGAGAATAAAATCGCCACTCCCATTCCCGCGGCAACCCTGATCCTGGTCCGGGGAGACTCGGGTCCCCTGGAGGTCTATCTGACCAGGCGCAATCAAAACTTGAAGTTCCTGGGCGGGTTTTATGTGTTCACCGGCGGCAAGCGCGACCACGATGATATTTCCGCGGCCTCGCTCGAGCGGATGAAGGCAGCCGACCTTGGCAAGAAAGCCCGGGCGGTTGAAGGCGCGGAGCCGGAGGCACAGAAACTGGGGTTTTATGCCGCGGCGATCCGGGAGGCGTTTGAGGAAGCCGGAATTTTGATTGCCTGCGACCAGACCGGGGCTCAGATTCGCCCGGATGAGAAATTGAAATCAGCGCTGGGAAATTTCCGCGGCCTTCTCCACGCCCGCAAGATCGGGTTCCTCTCAATCCTGACCGAGCTCAACCTTTATTACGACCTCGAGGCGCTCTCCTGGTTTGCCCACTGGGTCACGCCCAAAACCAGCCCGCGGCGGTTCGACACCCAGTTTTTCATTGCGGAGAGCCCCTCCAGCCAATCCCCGGAACCGCATAGCGAGGAAATTGATGATGCCCTCTGGATCGGCCCGAGCGAGGCCTTGGAGGCGTGGAAACAAGGCAAGCTAAAAATGATCCCGCCCACCTTGGCGAGTTTGGACCGCTTGAGCAGATTTACCAGCCTCGCGGAGCTGGCCCAAAAGTTAAAGAATCCGGGTCGCGCTTAAATCTAAACTTTTTGCCGGTTTTCTTTTTTGTCGCCCCGGTCGAGCATGATTTCGTCCTCTTTAAAGGGACCAACCTTGATCGGTTCAAGGTCTTTCATGTCCGGGTCGCTCTCCGGGAATTCTTTGTCCGGGAAATATTCCTCCGGGAAATCTTTTTCTCCGTACATCATCCCTTCCTCCCCCCAGATCTAATATCTGAGTTTAGACTGCCATATCCGTAAAAGGATGTCAAGAGAATTCGTCATCTGCTTAACTTTTATAATTAGATGAAAATGACCGGCCTCCGGTTACCCTTTAGGGCGGGTCCATCCAGCCGTTATTGGCATCAACCTTGCAATCATAGCCCCGGAAATAAGGCTTCAAGTCCAGCAAAGGCGTATGGTCATATGCGTCCAGGGCGCTCACGATGAGCTCGTTGTTCTCGAGGCGCTTGAGGCGGACGATGCTGAGTCCGAGGGGGTTGGGCCGGCTGGGCGAGCAGGACGCGAAAACACCGACTTCCAGGCCGTTGGCCTTGGGCGGGTGGGCGATGAGAGAAGGCTCTTGGTGCGGCCGATCCAAATGGAACAGGACAAAGAGGTGGCTGAATTTTTCCAGGAATTTCAGGCCGGGCTGAAACTCCGGAAAGACCTTGATCCTTGCCTCGTCCTTCAAGCTCTCGTCGGCGAAGCGCGGACAATTGGAATCGTCATACGGCGTCCGGATTTCGCCGATGTAAATAAATGGGGCCTGGCCCCGGTTTTCCTTTTCCATCATCGCCTCCTCGCGCGTTTGTAGGGTTCCGCCTCGGGCGGGATTGCCGCGCCCAGAAAGATAGATTGAAAGAGATACCCAAAACAGGGTATTATAAGCTGGGGCATGAGTAAAGCTACGGGGAGGATGACAATGAAGCAGGTTCGGGAATGCGGGTTCGGGTTAATGGCGATGTTTTTGCTGGCCGGGGGCCTGGGCGCGAAGACTCTGCCCAATGTGATCATCATCTCGGTGGACGCGATGAGACCGGACCATATTTCTGCTTTCGGCTATCCCCGTCCGATTACCCCGAACATTGACCGGGTGGCGAAATCCGGGGTGATTTTTCTGGACGCCACCACCACCATTCCGCTGACCAATCCCGCGCAGGCCACGCTCTTTACTTCCCGGTCCATCTCTCAGACCGGGGTCAACCGGAACGGGATCACGCTCCTGCCCGGAAACCGCACCCTGGCGGAGATTCTCAAGGAAAAAGGGTATCACACTTCCGCGGTGGTAAGTTGTTGGGCGGCATATCATGGCCGGTCCGGGCTCCAGCGCGGGTTCGAGCATTATCAGGATTCCGGCACCGGGCTTATGCTGGAGCTGGACGCGGGCGTGGTCACGCAGCGGGCGCTCAAGCTGTTGGGATCGGGGATTGAGGAACCGTTTTTCCTGTTTGTGGATTATTCGGAACCGCACCAGCCCCACGATTTGTATCCGGCCATGGGAAATCAGGAGCCTGGGCTGGTGGACGACGACCGGCCGGCCGTGCAAAAGAATTATGACAGCGAAATCGCATACGCGGATTACTGGATCGGGGTCCTGCTTTCCGAGCTGGAAGCGCGGGGCTGGCTCCAAAACTCGCTTGTGATCATAATGTCCGATCACGGGGAAGGTCTCGGCGAAAAAAACTATGTCGGCCACGGCCGCAAACTTTATGAGCATATCCTGCGCAACTCTCTGACCATTTCCGGGCCGGAGCTTCCCAAAGGAACCGCGGTCCAGGCGCCGGTTAATATGCTGGATGTCGCCCCGACCATTCTTTCTTACCTGGGCGTCAAGCCGCCGGCCGAGATGGAGGGGAGGAACCTGCTGCCGCATATCAAGACCGGCTCGGCCCTGGAACCGGAGCCGATGTATTATGAGACCAATTCCACGGCCGTGCTGGACCTGCCCGGACTGAAGAAAATCGGCAGGACCACTCCGCCCACGGCCATCGGCCTGCGGGTCGGGGATCTCAAAATCGTTTATGATCTTAAAGAAAACACCTGGGAGATCTACGACCTGGCCGAGGATCCCGGGGAAAACCATAACCTTTTCAATCCGGAGGATCCCGATCACCGAAAGCTGGCGGAAGAGCTTCTGGAAAACTTCCGAGCCAAAAGCGCCGCGGGCAAGAGCCTGAAACTGAAATTTCGTCCCTAAAAAATTTAACCGTTCAGAACCAAGGCCGCAAAAACACAAAGAATTATTGTTTCACCGCAGAGTCATCATGAATAAAAATGTCGGTGTCCTCAGCGAGCGGGATCGGTTAAGGTCAGCGCAAATAAATTAAGGCTCCTCGAGAGAATTTGGGGGTCGCCTTTGGGCAGCATCCGAAGTTTGGTCAAGGACTGCTCGCAGAGCAGCCGCCGAAGGCGGGCTCAAGGGTTCAACATCTTTTGCCGTAGAAATGAGTCGCAGGGTCGGGGGCCTCTGGGGATTTGAAATCTGGGGGGGAATGTGGAATCATAGCTTCCGAGAGAAATTCCTTTCCCCTGGCGGGAGAGGGTTAGGGAGAGGGGGAATCATGGTCCGCAAGAATCACCCTCTCCTTTATCCTCTCCCATCAAGGGAGAGGAGAGCTTGTCCGTAAAAGGCTAACTGGAGGCAAGATTTGAAAGGAACGATTGTCGAGCAGATTTTGAGGAAGCATGTGGTGGAGGGGGAATTGAAGCCGGGTTCGGAGATCGGGGTCCGGATAGACCAGACTTTGCTGCAGGACGCGACCGGGACCATGGCCTGTCTGGAATTTGAAGCCATCGGTGTCCAACGAGTGAAGACTGAGCTTTCAGCTCTTTATGTTGACCACAATACCCTTCAGATCGGCTTTGAGAACATGGACGACCACCTGTTCCTGCAAAGCTGCGCGGCCAAGTTCGGGATGTTCTTCTCGCGGCCGGGGAACGGCATCTGCCATCAGGTCCATCTCGAACGCTTCTCGGCACCGGGCAAGACCCTGCTCGGGTCGGACAGTCATACCCCGACCGGAGGCGGCGCGGGCATGATCGCGATCGGCGCGGGCGGGCTGGATGTGGCTTGCGCCATGGCCGGCTATCCTTTCTTTCTGCGCTGCCCGGAGGTAATCGGGATCAAGCTGACCGACCAGCTTCCGGCCTGGGTCAGCGCCAAAGATGTGATCCTGGAAGTGTTGCGAATACTGTCGGTCAAGGGCGGCGTGGGAAAGGCGCTCGAGTATTTCGGCCCGGGAGTCGAGGCGCTTACGGTTTTCGAGCGAGCCACCATCACCAACATGGGCGCCGAGACCGGCGCCACCACCTCGGTTTTTCCGTCCGACGGACGCACCCGCACATTCCTGAAAAGTCAGCGCCGCGAGAAGAGCTTCCAGGAACTCGCGGCCAAGAAAAATGCGGATTACAGCCAAGTGATCGAAATTGACCTGTCCAAACTGGCGCCGATGGTTGCGCTGCCGGGAAGTCCTGACAAGGTTGTTTCGGTGAAAGAGGCAGGCGCGCCTGCGATTCAGCAGGTCAACTTGGGCAGTTGCACCAACTCGTCTTATCGGGATCTGGCCATGGTCGCCGCGGTCCTGAAAGGAAAGAGGGTCGCAGACCCGGTTAGCCTGTCAATCAATCCCGGATCCAGGCAGGTCTTGAAGATGCTGGCGGACTCGGGCGCGCTCTCCGACCTGATCCAGGCCGGCGCCCGGATTTACGAGCCCTGCTGCGACGGCTGCATCGGCATGGGCTCGGCGCCGGCGACCGGGATAAATTCGCTCCGCACCTATAACCGGAACTTCCCGGGCCGGAGCGGCACGGTGGATGACAAAATATTCCTGGCTTCGCCGGAAACCGCGGCGGCCGCGGCGCTCACCGGCAAGCTGACCGACCCGCGCAAACTCGGCCGCTCCCCGAAGCTCATGGCGCCGAAGAAATTCGAATTTGACGACTCGATGATCATCGCTCCGAAGAAGAAGGGCGCGAAAAAAGTCGAGCTTCGGCGCGGGCCGAACATCAAGCCGCTCCCGGCGTTCGAGCCTTTGCCAGAGCGTCTCGAGGCCTCGGTCCTGATCAAGCTCGGCGCGAACATCACCACTGACGATATCCTGCCGGGCGGGAGCAAGATTTTGCCCTACCGGTCCAATCTGCCCAAGATCAGCGAGTATGTGTTCTCGCGGATTGACGCAAAGTTCGCGGCCCGGGCGAAGGAATCGGACGCGGGGGTGATTGTGGGCTCGGAGAATTACGGCCAGGGCAGCTCGCGGGAGCACGCGGCGCTGGCGCCCCGGTATCTCGGGGT
>CAIUDS010000289.1 GCA_903897985.1 uncultured delta proteobacterium | reverse complement strand
GCTTTTCGGAGCGGATTATGTCCAGGCCTCGGGCGCCTTGTTCTGGCTCAGCGCCGCCATCGTCCTCGCCTATCTCTATTACGGCCTGTTCAACGCCGCACTCTCGCGGCACCAGGAAAAGCAATGGATCCTGGTCAACGGTCTGGGCGCACTCCTCAATGTCTGCCTCAACCTGGTCCTGATCCCCAGCCATGGCATCGCCGGCGCCGGCTTCGCCACCTTTGCCGCTTTTCTGATTCAGGTCATCCTCACCGGCATCCTGGGGGCCTTCCGGCCCGATTTCCGGATCATGCTCCGGGCCGCGGGCTGGCCCATCCTGCTCGGCGCAACTATTGTCCTCGTTTCCAGGTTCCTGGAGTTGAAACTGGTCTTCTGGCTCTTGCCCATGATTGTTATCTATTTGATCCTGCTTGTGGTTACGAGGACCATTAACCGGGATGACCTGAAACTTATCCTGAAAGCGGTCCGGCCGGGGGGACCATGAGCAAGCCTTTGATCAGCGTGGTAGTCCCGGTTTATAACCAGGAAAAATTTGTCCAGGAGACCATCGAAAGCGTGCTTTCGCAGCAGGGCGTGGAGTTTGAAGTGATCGCAATCAACGACGGGTCCACCGACCGCAGTTCCGGGATTTTGAAACAATATCAGGATAAGATTATCGTGATGGAACAGAAAAACCTTGGGGTGGCCGAAGCCAGAAACGCCGGCATCCGGCGAGCGCGCGGGGATTGGATCGCTTTTCTTGACGGCGACGACCGGTATCTGCCCGGGCATTTGGCGCAGGCCCGGGAATTTGCGGGGCAACACCCGGAGGCGATTTTATTTTACGGGGATGCGCTGGTGATTGAAGAAACGGGAGCCCGGCTGGGGAGACAAAAATCCCATCCGGAGCCGAGTCTGGAAAATTTGGCGCTGGGAAATTTCATTGTCGCTTCCAGCGTGATCGCCCGCAAGACCTTATTTGAAAGCGGGGAATGGTTCCGGTCCCTTCATCCGGCGGAGGACTGGGACCTGTGGCTCCGGGCGGCCGAGCGGGGAACCCTTTGTCATTATCCCTGGCTGGGGGTGGAATACCGGAAGCATTTCGCAAGCGCCACCCAGACCAAGCTGGATCAGGCCGAGCATTGCAATCTCGTCATACTGGAAGATTTTTTCCGGCGCCATCCGGAGCGGAAAAACCTGGAGCGGCGCGCCCGGGCAACGGTCTATTACGAAAGTGCGGTCCGCTCCTTGCGGCATCAAGCCCTGAAAGAGTCCAGACAAAAAATCCGTCAAAGTTTAGAACTGGACTGGAAACGTAAAAATTCCTGGTTGGTCCTTTTCCTGTCCTTGCTGCCCGGCGCCTGGGTCCGGCGCCTGATCGAATTCACGCGGAGCGTGAGGAAATGGAAAAACCGGTGAAGATCCTGATCGTGCTCACCGACTCCGACCTGGGCGGCGCGGAAAAGATCGTGCTTTCCCTGGCCCGGGGCTTGAGCCGGGACCCGGGCCGCAGGTTCGAGGTCAAGGTATTCGCCCTGAAGCGCAAGGCCCGGACCGGTCTCAAGTTGGAAGCCGAGAAGATTCCCTTCTCCTCGTTCGACCTGGGAGAAAAACCGGGTCTGGTTTATTTCCTGCGCGCATTGGGCGCAATCCAGGCCTGGCGAAAAATCCTTCAAGCCGAATCGCCGGACCTGGTGCACGGGTTCCTGTTCCAGGCCAACCTGTTCGCCCGGCTTTCAAAATGTTTCTCCACCGCGAAAAATATCTCCTCCGTCCGGGTCATTGATGACCGCCGCTTCCTCATTGTCATTGACCGCCTGACCTCCTCCCTGGTTGACCTCCACCTCGCGGTCTCGGAGGAGGTGAAGAAGTGGATGGCCGCGGAGGCGGGCATTCCCGAAGCGAAGATCAAGGTAATCAAGAACGGGATCAACCTGCAGGATTTTCCCATGATCGAAAAAACCCAGGCGCGCAGCCGGCTCGGCCTTTTGGAAAATGAAATGGTCGTGCTCACCGCGGGCCGGCTCGAGCGACAGAAGGGCCTTGACCTCCTGATCCGGGCCGGGGCGGACGCGCTCAAGCAGGAGCCGAATTTAAAATTCTTGATCGTCGGCGACGGCTCGGCGAGACAGAGTCTCGTCCAACTCGCCAAGGGCCTTGGGGTGGAACAACGATTTGTTTTCCTCGAAGCGCGCCCGGACATTTCGGAACTGCTCGCGGCCGCGGACATTTTCGCGCTGCCTTCGCGCTGGGAGGGCATGCCCAATGTGATCCTGGAGGCCATGTCCATGAAAGTTCCGATCGTGGCGACCGCGACCGGGGGCGTGGTGGAGATGGTGGAAAACGAAAAAGAGGCGCTCCTGGTCCCGGTGGAAAACGAAGCCGCGCTCAGCCAAGGCATTTTGCGCCTGGCCAAAGATCCGGGTCTCGCGCAGAAGCTGGCAACGCAGGCGCGGGCGAGGGTCGAGCGGGAATTTTCCGAAAGCGCCATGATCGAGAATTACAAGGAGCTCTACCTGAAAATGGCAAGGGGCAAAAACTGATGTGCGGGATCTGCGGGGAATTTAATTTCTCGGGTGACCGCAAGGCCGATCCCGTTAAGGTCCGAACCATGGCCGGACTGCTGGCGCACCGCGGGCCGGACCAGGAAGGCTTTTATTTCAGCGGGGACCAGCGGCTCGGCTTTGGCCACCGCCGGCTGAACATCATTGACCTATCCTTCGGCAACCAGCCGATGAAGAACGAGGACGGCAAGGTGGTGATCATTTTCAACGGCGAGATTTACAACTTTCCGGAGCTGCGCGAGGAGCTCATTCAAAAAGGACATCGCTTCACCACCAAGTGCGACACCGAGGTGATCATCCACCTTTTCGAGCAGGAAGGCCCGGCGGGATTCCGCCGGCTGGTGGGAATGTTCGCATTCGCGATCTGGGACGAAAAATCCGGGAAGCTGGTCCTGGCCCGGGACCCGGTGGGGATCAAGCCGCTGTTTTATTTTGCGGATGCGGGCCGGCTGGTCTTCGCCTCGGAACTCCGGGCACTGGTCGCAGGACTTGGGCATTTGCCCGCGCTTTCCGAGCCTGCGCTCGGGAGCTATCTCATGCTCCAATATGTGCCGGGCCCGGAAACCATTTTCGCCGGGGTCAAGAAACTGGAGCCGGGAAGCTATTTGATTGCGGATTCGAGCGGCGTCCGGCCCGGGAAATTCAATAACCTTGAAGCGATGAATGAACCCGGCATGGGTGAGGCGCGCGCCACGGAGGAGGTCAAGGAACTCCTGAGCGAAAGCGTGCGCAGCCAGTTGATCGCGGATGTGCCGCTCGGGGCTTTTCTTTCCGGCGGGATTGACTCCTCCACCATTGTCGCGCTGATGAAAAAGTTCAAAGGCCAGGGCGTGCAGACTTTTTCGGTGGACTTCTCCGCCTTGGGCGGGGCCTCGGAAGTGAATGAAACTTATTGGAGCAAGTTCGCGGCTGAATATTTTTCGACCGACCACCACCGCCTGAGCGTTAGCGCTCAGGACGCGATTGGCTGTCTCGACACGGTGATCGCGCATCTGGACGAGCCGGTGGCGGATCCGGCCTGCATCCCGACCTATTTGATCTCGAAGCTCGCGCGGACCCAAGTTACGGTGGTGCTGAGCGGGGAAGGCGCGGACGAACTGTTCGGAGGGTATCTGCGCTACCGGCTCGAGCGTTTGACCGCGGCTTTGAGCCTGTTCGCGTTTCCGCCCGCGCTCGGGCTCGCGGAAAAAATCGCGGCGCGGCTGCCGCATACGCGGCGGATCCGCAAGGCGCTTCGGGCCATGGGGGAAAAGAGCGATTCCGCCCGGCATGTGCTCTGGGCCTCGGTTTTTCCGCCCGGACAAATCGCGGAACTCCTCGCGGGCAAAGGCCCGTTCTTCGAAAAATTGCTCGAGCAATTTGACGGTTACTTCGTCCCGGGCGGCGACCACATCAACCAGATGCTGGAGGCGGATTTCCGCACCTGGCTGGCGGACGACCTGCTGGTCAAAGTGGACCGGATGAGCATGGCGGTAAGCCTGGAGGCCCGGGTCCCCTATTTGGATCACCGGCTGGTCCAGATGGCGTTTGCCCTTCCCGGCCAATGGAAAATCGGATTTCTTTCCGGCAAAAAAATCTTCAAGCGAGCCGCAGGGGGCCTGATCCCGCCGGAGATCATCGCGCGGAAAAAAGCCGGCTTCACTCTGCCGCTGGGAAAATGGTTCCGCGGGGAATTGCGGGAGTTGATCCAGGATCGCTTGAGCGAATCCGAGTTGAAACGGGCCGGGCTTTTTGAGCCGGCGCCGGTTTTGCGTCTGGTTTCCGGGCATCTGTCCGGGCGGGAAGATAATAGTCAGCAGCTTTACAGCCTTTTGCTCTTGCAGATCTGGCGGGATAAAATCAAGGATTGGGCGGGAGGGACTTGAAAGGTTTTAGTATGAAATGAACGCGGAAATGATCCAGTTGATTTTTATCTTTTTGCTCGGGCTGGGCTTGTCGCTATATCTCACGCCCTTGATGGCGGAAGCCGCCCGGCGACTGGGCCTGGTGGCGCGGCCGGACGGGAAACTCCGGACCCAGAAAGAACCGGTGCCCTACATGGGCGGGATCGCGGTCTATCTGGCCTTTCTGCTGGCCCTGGTCTTCGGGTTCGGCTTCGAGAAGCAGGTGATCGGTATGCTCCTGGCCGGCACCATCATCCTGCTGGTCGGATTGATTGACGACTTCGGGGTGATGACGCCCTGGATGAAAATCTTCGGGCAACTGGTCGCCATCATCGCCTTGCTCAAGAGCGGGATCCACCTTGATATTCAGGCCATCCTTTCGGTCGAGCCGCTCCCGGACTTCCCCATGCTCAGTTACGCCTTGAGCGCGCTCTGGCTCCTGACCCTGATGAACGCATTCAATTTTCTGGACATTGAGGACGGCTTATGCGGGGGCGTGGCTTTTTGCTCCGGGATGGGCCTGCTCATCGTTGCCATCGTCAACCATAACCCGGTGATCGCGGTGCTGACCGCGGCCCTACTCGCGGCCGTGCTCGGATTCCTCTATCACAATTTTTATCCGGCCAAAATTTACCTGGGAGACGCCGGCAGCCTGTTCCTGGGGCTGATGCTGGGGGCGCTGGCCATGATCGGCAGCTACACCGAGCATAGTGTTATGGGTTTGTTCGCGCCCGCGCTGATCCTGGCGGTGCCGCTATTCGAGATCACCTTCACCAGCTTCGCGCGGCTGCTCAAGGGGAAACCGATCATGCACGGCTCACCCGACCATATGATCAAGCGGCTGAAAAAAATAGGGCTGGGCCAAAATCCCGCGGTGATCGCGCACTATGGCATGGCCCTGCTCCTGGTCGCGGCCGGGCTTTTGGTCATGCTGCTCGATTTCAAACCCGCCCTGGTCTTGACCATCGCTTCTTTTTCCGCACTCCTGCTATTCGCAATCATCCTGCTTCGAGTTAAAATGGACAAATGAGCGACCGCGGTCAAAAAACCGGGAAAATTTGGATCACCCTGCTGCTCCTAGTTACGATCTTAGGCCTGACCATTTGGCTCAAAGAGAACACCGGCTTTTTCAAAAAAGGGCGGCCGGTCATTGCCGTTGACGACCCTGCCGCGGTCGAGGCGGTCCGGGCCAACCGAACTAAATTGCTGGTGATCGGGATTGACGGCGCAACCTGGAGCATCATCGCCGACCTTTCCGGCCAAGGCAAACTCCCCAACCTGCGCAAACTGCTCGAGCAAGGCTCGCGCGGGACCCTGCATTCGGAGGCGCCCATGATCTCCCCGGCGCTCTGGACCACCATGGCCACCGGGGTTTCCCGCTCGAAACATAAAATTGACAACTTTGTTTTCAAGCCGGTCAAGGGCTATGCCCCCGAGGCGCTGGACAGCCGGGTGCGAGCCGCGCCCGCGCTCTGGGAAATCCTCGGCCATTACGGGAAAAAGGTCGCGGTGATCAATTGGAATTCCGCGGCGCCGGCCGAGCCGGTGAATGGGATTTTCATCGCCGACGGCGCCAAGAGGAATGACTTGGGCGCGGAAAATGTATATCCCGCGGATTGGATTCCGAGGCTGAAGGATCTGCCTCTGATCCGGGTGGACTGGTTCGAGGAGAAATTGAAGAAATGGAACCATACCATGCCGACCAAGGGTTATGCGGAAGACACTTTTGTCGCCTCCGCGGGGGCGGAAATCCTGCAAAAAGAAAAACCGGACCTGATGCTGATCTATTTCCGGAATGTGGATGTGGCCTCGCATCTGTTCTGGAAATACCGCTGGCCGATCGGACTGGAATACCAGTTCCCGGTTTCTCAAGCCGATCAAGAGCGGTTCGGAGACCTGATTGAAAACTATTATGAACTGCTGGATGCCCTGATCGGAAAATTGATCGAGGCCGGCCCGGACTACACGGTGATGATCGTCTCCGACCACGGCGAGGCCGCGACCTATTCGCCCAAAAACATTTTCGTGGAGTTGAATGTCTTGCTCCATGAACTCGGCTTCCTCGATTATAAAGCTCCCCGGTGCGAGGATACGCTCAAGAAGATGAACGCGGAAAATCTTTATCAAGCTCCCGATCCCGCCAAAGATATTTTTTTCGACTGCGAGACCTTGCGCCATGCGCAAATCTCCGGCCCCCCCAATCTGGCCGCATGGCTGATCTCCAAACGGCGGATCGCGCCGGAAAAAACCGGCGCGGCTGCCCCTTTTATCGGCGAACTTTAT
Organism: uncultured delta proteobacterium; assembly: GCA_903897985.1. GTDB lineage: Bacteria > RBG-13-61-14 > RBG-13-61-14 > RBG-13-61-14 > DRUE01 > CAIYYW01. Next base: position 2,126 of record CAIUDS010000289.1, on the reverse strand, counting down.
GACAGCCTGTCCCATCCCCAGTTGGCCAAGGAAATTAATTGGCCAAAGACCCGGCTTTTCAACATTGACGATTTCCACAAAGATATCCGGGGCATTTACATCAACCTCAAGGATCGTGATCCCGAGGGCGTGATCGGTTTCAAGGATTACTCGTCTTTCCGGAAGCAGGCGGTCGCGTTGCTGAGCGCGCTTGAAAATGAGAAGGGCGAGAAGCTTTTCAAAAAGGTCAAGGCCAATCCCGAACAGAAGGGGCCGGTTGCCAAGGGCATCATCGCCCCGCCGGATATCCTGGTGGAATTCAACCCGCAAGTCCTCTACGGCCAATATCTGCTGAGGCAAAAAGGGGATCCCGCGCCGATCCTCATCTCCAGCATCCTCTGGTCCTACCAAGATGTCAGCGGCGACCATGTTCCGGAAGGAATCATTATCGTCTCGGGCCCGGCGGCCGCTCCGGGCATCCAAATCTCCGCGAGTATTTATGAAGTGGCGCCCACCATCCTCTGGCGGTTTGACGCGCCCGTGGCCCGGGATATGCCGGGACAGATACTGGAATCCGCTTTCAAAACCGCAGACCGGACCATAAGATATGTGTCAAGCTATCAAGGCGCCATAAAGATTCCCGTGAGCTTCAAGCCGAAAGGGATCGGCCAAGAGGACCAGGAAAGGCTGAAAGCAGTCGGATACCTTAAGTAGAGGTGGACCATGATTGTAATAATCGGGGCGGGTCCGGCCGGATTAAGTTGCGCGGTGCGACTGAAAGAACTGGGCAAGGATGCGGCGATTTTTGAAAAGGAATCCCGGCCCGGCGGCTTGATCCGGACGGAAAAATTCGGCGCGTACCAGTTTGATTACGGCGGGCATTTGCTCCATTTCCGGAGACCGGAGATGGAAAAGTGGGTCAAGGGCCTGATGGGGAAAGACCGCTTGATCCGGATCAAACGCAAGTCTTTTGTTTTTTCCAGCCGCGTCCTCACTCCTTATCCTTTCCAGGTGAACACCTTCGGCCTGCCCGCGGAAGTCATCCGCGACTGCTTGCTCGGGTTCATCGAGGTCAACTGCCTGGCCGGCCCAGCCAAAACAAAAAACTTCCATGATTGGATCCTGGCCCATTTCGGGGAGGGGTTTGCCCGCCATTTCCTTTTCCCGTTCAACCGGAAATTCTGGCGCATACCCCTGACCGAGCTGGACAGCGAATGGGCGGAATGGTCAGTGCCCAGACCGGCCATCAAGGATGTGGTTGAGGGGGCCTTGGGCCTGACCCGGGAAGATTACGGATACAATGCATGGTTTCATTACCCAAGGAAAGGCGGGGTTGAAACTCTTGCAAGGTCTTTGGCCGAACAACTGCAAAAAATTTCATTGAATCGCGCAATAATTTCATTGAATCTTAAGAATAGGAAAATTTTGCTAGATAATGGAGAAGAAATCGTGTATCATAAGTTAGTGAGTACCATGCCTTTAAGGGAATTGATTAATAAGGCAAAAGATATGCCGGCCAAGCTGAAAACCGCCGGGCAGGGCCTAAGGCATATATCGGTGCTCTGCATCAACCTGGGCATCAAAGGCCCCCCACTCTCTCCCGCTCATTGGATTTATTTCCCGGAAGACCGGTTCATGTTCTACCGGGCTGGTTTTTATGGTAACTTCTCCGACAAACCTTCGGAATATCAATCAGTTGTGCTGGAATTCACATATCTTCCTGACCAGGAGCCGCTGGACGAGCAGACCTTGATAAAACAAGCGATCAAGGATTTCAAGAAAACCGGCTTGCTCACGGACGCGCATGAAATTGAATATACCGGGGCGATGAAGATACCGTGCGCGTATGTGATTTTCGACCGGCGCCGCAAGCAGGTTCTGCCGGGCATGCTTAAATATCTTGAGGACCACGGGGTTTATTCCATTGGAAGATATGGAGGGTGGACTTATTCAACGATTGAGGACGCGCTGAAGGAAGGCATGGAAACCGCGGAAAAGCTGGCGCAATGAAGGCGCGGGTTATTCATATAATAACCATGCTGGAACTGGGAGGCGCGCAACAGAACACGATTTATACGGTGACGCATCTTGACCGCGGGCAATTCCTCCCGGCGCTCTGGAGCGGTCCGGGCGAGATCCTGACGGAG
>CAIUDS010000288.1 GCA_903897985.1 uncultured delta proteobacterium | reverse complement strand
TAGGTTACACCTGTTTTCGGGGCTAAAAACCTATGTAACATTCTTCCTATATATAGAGGGGCATGATGATTTTGGGGGAGGGGGGTAGGCGAGTTTCGCGGGCCGAAACCCGCCGGTTTCGGGTTTATGGTTTTTGGTTCATGGTTCGGGCTTCGATCCGAGCAGAGCGCCAACCAGAAACTATAAACGATAAACCATAAACCGTTAGCGGTGAACCGTAAACCGCAAACCAGGAGGAAGGGAATGTTTGGAATGGGCGGATGGAAAAAGCGGGCACGGGAATTGGAGCTTAAGCTGCGCAAGTCGCAGGACTACATCACGGACATCCTGACCTACAAGGCCGGGGAGAAGGCGCAAAATGCTTACAGCTCGCCCAACCCTTACGACACGCGCGAGGCCCTGGTCGCGGAGCTGGTCCGGAAGTATAAGGGCTACGCGGCCTGGGGCAACCAGTTGATCCAGCGCATTGTTGACACGCGCGCGGCCTTCACCATGGCGGGCGGACTCAAGGCTGTGGTCAAGGGGCCGGGCGAGGCTTCGCAGGAGCTGGAATTCATCCGGGCGTTCATCGAGGCCAATGAACTGAACGGCCAGTTTGGGCAGCAACTCGCGGTAGAGAAGGAGTTGGAGGGACAGGTCCTGCTGGCGCTGGACTGGGACGACGAGCTCGAAAACGCGCGGCTCAAGTTCATCTCCTGGAACGACACGCACTACGAGGTCCAATACCGGGATGATTTTTATCACCGGGTGGACCGGGTGATTTACACCGACCCGGACTCGCGCGAGGAGATTGAAATCCCGAGCGAGCGCGCGGTTTTCCTCAAGTTCAACTCGCGCATCAACAGCCGCGAGGGCGTTCCCACTTTGAGCGGACTGTTGCTCGAGGCGGAGGACATTGACCGGGCGCTAAGGGACTGGCGCAAATTGAACCAGTATTTCGCGTCGCCCACGCCTTACTTCCGGACCTCGGATTTGCAGGAAGCCAAGGAACTGTTCGAGCAGCTTTTAAGCCCGGGCGTTAACTGGCGGATCGGCAAGGTGTTCGCGGGTCCGGCCGAGTTCTCGCTGGTCGAGATGAGCGGCGCCGGCGCCGCGAGCATCCGCTCGGAGATCGAGACCAAGATCAAAATCCTGGCCGGCGGCTCGGGCGTGCCGGTCCAGTTCCTCGGTTTCCCCGAATTCATGAGCAACCGCGCCACCGCGGAGAACACCATGGAGCCGGTCGCGCTCGTCTCCATCAGCGAGCAGCGCAGCTGGCAGCGCGGCTTCTCCGAACTCTTTGCCAAGGCGCTCGAACTCCGGAACCGCATGCTTTCGCCGCGGGAGGCCCCGCTCGATCCGGCCGCGGTGGAGCCGCAGATGAAATTCGTGACCCAGGCCCAGGTGGACCGGCTGATCTCGCTTTATTACCCGCTCTGGCAGGCGGGCGGGATCAATTTGAAAACCCTGCTCGGGCTGCTGCCGGACATAGACCCGGAGCAGGAGCAGGAGGAGCGGAACCCGCAGCCGGAGCCGGACCCGGAGCAGACAAAGTCTGCTTTCGAGCCGGGGCAAGGAGGAGCCGATGAAAGCGAATAAGCTGGTGTTGAAAACGGGGCGCATCCAGGAAATGAGCGCGGAGCAGGCGCGCGAACTGATGGGCGAGGCCGGCTATGGCCGGATCAAGCAGCAAGACCCGCATCCGTTTTTTGTGGAACTCCTGGTGGCGCACGAGGGTGTGAGCCGGGGCAAAATTTTGGGCGCGGGCCTGGACCGGCCGGTGAAAAAGCTCTGGGACGCGGACCGGATCCGCGAGCTGGCGGCCAAGCTCAAGGGCCGGGCGGTCCCGGTCTATCTGTTCCATGACGCGGACAACCGCGGCCGCAGGCCGGTCGGGGAAATCCTGACCGCCTACTTGAAACGAGTCAAGGGCGCGGTCTCGGCGCTCGCGCTTACCTACATTTCCGACCCGGGCGTGCGGGAGATGATCAAGCAGGGCGAACTGGACACCTGCAGCCTGGAGGCCGAGCTGGTGTTCGAGCCGGCCGGGGATAAGCAGGGAATCGCCGAATGGGCGGTGAACGCCATCGAGCGGGTGAGCGGGCTGGCGCTGGGCTCGCGGGCCCTGGCCCGGCCTGGTTTCGCGGGGGCCGCGGTGCTGGCGCAGGTTGAGGAGTTTACGGAGGATGGGGCGGCGGATGCGGACGAAGCGGGCTCGCGGGAGGAAACGGCGGAGCGGCTGCGGGGGCAAGAGGAAGAGTTAACGAGGCTTAAGCAGGAACTTGATCGGTATAAGACGGAGCGGGAACAAGGGGAACGGAAGCGGAAGGTGGGAGCGCTGGTGGAGCAGCAATTGCAGGGGAAGAGTTTGAAGCAGGAGGAGCGGAAGCATTTGCGGGAAGAGGTTGGCGAGCGGATCGAGCTAAAGGGGCCGGCTCCGGAGCGGCTGGAAGAGGCCGTGAAGCAGGAGTTGGACCTGGAGCTTACGCGGTTGACCGAGCTTAAGCGGCTTTATTCGAAACCGGCCGGGATCCGGGTCCCGCTCGAGAGCGGCCCAGACCGGGGTGGCAACCCCTTAATCCCGGGCGAAGACCATTAACTTTCAAAAGGGAGGTAAATCATGGTTCAGGAAACAGGGCTTAAACTGCGCACCAAGCTGGAGAGCGCGAAGACCTTGAAGGCGATGACCGGCGAGTCCGAAAGTTACAGCGCCGGCGAGATGATCAAGGTGAACGACACGATCGGGATCGTGGTCGAGGAGGTGGCGGAAAATTCCGAGTTCGTGCTGGTGTACGAAGCGGAGAAGGTGGTCGCGCCCAAGGCGACCGGGACCGGCATCAGCTTTGCCGCCGGCGACAATGTTTATTACACCGCCGCGGCCAAGAATGTGACCAACAGCGCGAGCGGGAACACGCTCTGCGGCAAGGCGCTTTTAGCCGCGGGCGACAACGATGACGAGGTCCTGATGGACCTGATCGTGCTCGCCTGAGCAAAAAGTGGAGGAGAAAAAATGATGAGAGACAAAATGATTTCGGAATGGAAAAAGGTCAACCTTTACAGTCCCTCGGGACAAAAACAGTTCCTCGAAGCGGTCGAGCATTTCCTGCGCAAGCCCGCGCGCAGGCTCCGAGGCCGGACCCAGGAATTCACGGTCCCGTCCGACTTTCCCGCGAGCGCGGTGGACGCCATTGCCAAGTTCCACCAGGTGGACGAGGCGGACCTGGCCTGGCAGCAGGTGTTCGAGGTGATTGATTTCACGCAGACCAGCAAGAACGGCTTCGAGATCCTGGATGTGGGCTCAGGCCTGTCTTTCCGCGCGGTCAAGCCGGGCGAAAAGGCCGAGGTCTATAAGGTGTCCGGCGAGGTGGTCCCGGTGAGCTTTGATCTCTACGGCGGGGCTCTGGGCTGGTCCAAGCTCTGGTTTGACGACCAGGAATACTGGAAGCTGGAGGACACCGCGGCCGAGTTCCGCGCCAAATGGTTTGCCCAGCAGGCCCAGGCGCACTACGACCTGATCAGCGCGGCCCGGCCGGACAGCGATGTCGCGTGGCAGGGCGCGAGCGGCGACTCCAGGGCGCTGCGCGACGCCGAGACCATCAACTACGCCTGCGCCGCGATTATCGAGGACCTGATCGGAAAAGGCTACGAGGTCAGCCCGGGCGCAAACTTCGTGGTGCTGGCGCCGGTCCAGCTTTGGGCCCGGCTTCGCAACGCCTTGAACATCACGGCGGACGGCTCCGCCGGCCAGATCAATTTCAATGTCAGCCTGGCCGTGACCACCAAGCTCAAGAACCAGGCGCTCGCGCAGGCGGACACTTCCCATTATTTCGCCTGTCTGCCGGGCCGCAAGCTCAAAAGCGGGCTGCGGATGGACCTCACCATCCTGAGCGAACCCGACCTCCTGGCCTATGCCGAGACCGTGGCCGGCTGGGGAAGGTACGGCGCCGCGGTGGGCGAATCCAAACAGTTGCGCAGGTGCGCGACCGCGTAAGTCTTTTCTTCGTGGACCGGAGCGGGTTCTTGCCCCCTCCTTTCTCGCCCGCTCCGGTCCGCGTCTTTTTTAGGCGGGAGGATCATGCAAAGAAAAATAATTATTGTGGAACAGGGGACCGGGAAAAAATTCTCGGCGCTGATGGAGCCGGCGGCCGAATGTCCGGACTGCAGCGAGAACGACTTGCAATATCTGCCGGAACTTTCCCGCGTGACCGAGAGTTTTGATCCCGATTCCCGGAGGTTCCGGCTGGCCTGCGCCAACTGCGGGAAAATCCTGAGCGAAGCTCAGGCCACCGAGCTGGGCGGCTGATGATGAAGAGGAGTTGGAAAGATGGCATACCTGGAAAAACTGATTAAATACGATCAAGCCCTGCTGGACCCGGCGCCGGAACTGGAAATCGTTGATAACGGCTCCCGGCTCCGGCTGAAGCCGCTGGACCGCCTGGTTTATCTTTCGCATTTTGAAAAAGAAACCGCGGGCGCCAGCGATTACGGGGTGATTTACGAGGAAATCAACCGGATCGCCCTGATCGGGACCATTTCCGGCCATCAACTGACCACGACCTTGGCAAAATTCGGCAACAGCTGTTTGCGGGATTATGCCAATAAATACGCCGTGTCGGTTTCTGATATACCCGAAGCCGTCGTTCAAGCCCCGGAATTGACTATTGATTTCTGGTATCGCCCCAATACCGCCAACACCAATGGCAAAATCCGGAGCCTGGTTGAGCGCTGGTATCCGCACTGGTGCTGGAGAATTTCTCATGTCAACCGGGAACTCAAGTTGGATATAAGCAACGCTCCCTCCAGCTATGTTACGCTCCAGACGCTCGGGCTGAATTTGGATGCCTTAACCTATTATCACATCCGCGCAACGATGAGGGACGGCGATGAAATGAATTTGGGGCAGGCCAAGATTTTTGTGGACGGCAATGAGGTGGCCGGTTGCGGTTTCAGCGGAGCGGTAAATAAATTCGGCCAGGGGTTCGATAAGAGTTGTTTGAAGATATTGAACAGCCTGGATTACTCGTCCTTGGTGGCCTGCTATCTGGACGAACTCCGGATTTTTGATCAATACCGGCCGGACAATTTCACGCCTCCTTCCCAGGCCACCAAGCCCTTTAGCCAGGACCTGCCCAAAGCCAGGGTCAGCCTGGACGCCGGCGCGGCCAACGCCCTCTGGATACTGTCGGATTTGGCTTTCCTCGATGAAACCGACCTCTTGAGCGGCGGAATAAAAATCCGGGCAGACGCCGACAATGACAATACCCCTTCCTTCTCCGGCGATTTGCTTACGCTTTCCCAGACGCGGATGTTGGCAAATCTCCCCGGCCGATACCTGCACCTGGAATTCAATTTCGACTCGGACGGAGATACCCAGCGGACTCTTTATGCCGGCAAAGTGGGCCTCCAGTCGCAAAGATTGGCTTTGGCCCGGCAAGCGCCGGAAATTATCGCGAGATTCTGAAGAGCTAAAAAGGAATTTGAGGAGGAAAACATGAGCGTGCTTCCGAAATATCAGCAGGGCGGCCAGGCCCGGTTCAGTTTCCGGATTGCAAACGGGCTGGGCTCTTTTTGCGAGCCCGACTGGGAGGATCCGGATCTGCGCGTGGAATTTTATGATGGCGCGGGCGGCTTGAAATTCACCGCGACCAAGACCAGCTCTCCGGCCCTGGCCGCGGCCGGCGACGCCCAGGGCGCTTTTCTTTTTGTCGAGGGGATCGAACTGGGCGACTTTTCGCTCGGGACCTGCGATGCTCATATTTATGCCAAAGTCAGCGGCGAGCAGGTGTTTCCGGCTCCCACGATCCTGGAAGCCTTTGAGGTGATCGCCGGGACCGGCGCCGAGCCGGTCTATTCGATCATCGAGAAAGTGAAGGCGGAATTGCCTTCCGAACTCCCCTCTCAATTGACCGACTCGATCATTGCGCAATATATCCACGACGCCAGCCGCAGGATAGACGCCGCCCTGGCCGAGTCCTATCCCACGCCCTTCCCGGGGATCGAGCAGGACCCCGCAACCCCGGCCCTGATCGAGCGGCTGTGCCGGAAACTGACGATCGCCGACTGCCTGATCTTCATGGGCACGGCCAACGAGATGGAGCTCAAGCCGCTGCTCGAGGAACGCGCGATGGCGGAACTGGAACGGCTGCGCAAAGGCGAATTGGCGCTGCCCCATTATGAGGCGCCGCTCTCGGTGTACCAGGGGGCGATCTATCAGGAAGAATATCCGACCGACACGCTCGATTGAATAAGGAGCAAAACATGGCATTGGCAGATGGAGAGTACCTGGTTTTGGCCGGCAAGGTGGTGGAGACGCTGATGGCCGACACCGGCCCCGGGGGCTTGCGGGAGGAACCCAATCCTCCGGTGAAAACGATTGAGCCCCGGATCCGGAAGGAAGCCAAACTCTATTCCAAATACGAGTTGCCCCTGATCGGGGTGGAGGTTACGCGCAAGCGCGAGGAACCCGCGCCCTCGAGCCGGCTGGTGGATAAAATTTTTGAATTGGAATTCCTGGTCCTCTGCCGGGGCGGAGACCGCGAGCTGGAATCCGACCGGGCGAAAAAAATCGCCGGGCGTCTGGAAAAAGCGCTCTCAACGCAGAACCTTCCCGGCCTCCAGTTTTCCGGATTGCCCGCCTTGATTGAAGACGGCCAGGGGGTTTTGATCGCTCGGGTGGTCGAGACCGGCTTCGAGAGCCGCTTTTTCGAGGACGCCACGGGGAAGAACCCGGAAGTGGCGGCCACGGTTTCCGTCCAAATCATAATTCCGGCTCGGTTGTCTTTGTAATTGGTATTACAAATCAATCTCGGCCGGGGAACTCACGAACAAGGAGGTTTGCAAGCGATGTCCAAAAATTTTCTCGAAGCCATGGGCAGAATCGCCGTGTTCCGCGCGAAGGAGCAAAGCCTGGGCGAGCCGCAGGCGGGCTCGGGGGTAAGCTTGGCGCTGGACTTGGGTTCGGGCCTGGGCCTGGAGCGGACCATTGAGGATGACCGCGACCAGCTCCGGGGCGTCGAACTCGCCACCAGCCTTTACCACGCCGGCTCGACCGCGAGCGGAAAGCTCAGCCAGAAGCGGGCCAAGCCCGATTTCCTGAGCCTGGTCCTGGCCTATTTCTTCGGCTCCATCTCAAGCCGGGAAGTCGCAACCGGAATTTATGAGCATGTGATCAGCCCGTCGCCGGAACTGGATCCGCCCAGTTTCACCCTGGTCCAGCGCCGGGGCGATTCCATCCTGAAAGAAAGGTTCTCCGGAAACCTGATTGAAGGATTCAGCCTCGACCTGGGAGAGAGCTGGGTGGGCATGAGCGCGGAGGTCAAAGGGATCGGAAAACGCGAGACCAATTACACGCACGAGACCGTGAGCACGCCGGCCGATTCCCTCGAGCTCACCCTAGCCGCGAACGGGGTGGAAGGATTGAGCGCGGCCGAACGGCTCGAGAATGTGTTCCGGGTGCGAGCCAAGGACACCGGCTCCAATGTCTGGAAGGTGTGCAAGGTCACCGGTGTGAGCGCGGCCACGCCCGCGGTGCTCACCCTGGAGGAGGCGGTGGGCGAAAGCTCCGATCCGATAGATTTTCATGTGGATTACCTCCCGACCGAGCCGGCCTGGTGCGATTTTCCCGGGGAAGTGGACGAGTCTCCGCTCCGGCTGGTGGACGCCCAGGTGATCGTGGATGGATACTTCAACGGCAACGAGGTCCTGGGCGGAGAGATTATCTCGGGAGACCTGCTGGGCTTTTCCCTTCAGGGCAAGAACAACCTGGAAATCCGAAAGCTGGCGGACGGGTCCAATGACCCTTGGGCGAGCGAAGCCGTACGCGGACAACGCGAGATCGCCCTCAAGCTCTCCGAGCGGCTCCGCAACACCATCCGGCAATGGCAGGCCGACCATGCCGAGAGCGAACAACTCAGCGTGCATCTGAGAATCCGGGGCACCGAGATCGAGCCCGGCAGCGGCTATTATTTTGGGGCCGACCTGATTTTCCCCAAATGCGGAATCCTGAATGCGCCCATCGCAGTCGCTGGCAAAATCCTGGCCTCGGACGGGGACCTGCTGGTGATGGACGACGGAAACTATGGCGGGGTTTTCATCCGCGCCTGGAATCAGGTGAGCGGGTATCTGGGATAAGGAGACCGAAATGCCGGTTGCGATCAAAGACAGACAGAGCCTGGTGTTGAAGCTGGAAGGCGAGGAGATCGAGGTCTATTTCCGGAGGCCAAACGCTCCGGAGATGGTCCGCTACCTAGCCGCGAGCCTATCCGGCCAGGGGCCGCAATCCATGGCGCAAATGCTGGAAGCGGGACTCGAGCTGGGGGTTTCCTGCATCCTGGGCGTGAGGGAGGGAGACATCGTTTTGGCGGAGGGAGACGGGCTTCGCGCCCTGGTCACGGACCCGGCTCAACCCGGCTTCGAGAAGAACTGGAAAGAGCTTTTGAAAGACAAGCTCCCCGGCCTGCTGCTGATGCTCGGGAATCACCTGGTCAAAATGACCCGCTCCGAGCTGGAGGTTCGGGAAAAAAACTGATCGCGGATCTGGACCGGTTGCTCTCTCGGGAGGCGGCCGATTGCGCCGGCTGTCCGGAGAAAAGAAGCGCTTTTCAGAAATGGAGTTGCGCCCATTGTCCAGAGTTCCGGCTCGATTCAATCGCACCCGAGACCTGGCGGCTGCTCGAGCTCCGGCGGCTGCGGCTGGCGCATTTCCCCTTTGCGCCCGACGACCTCGATTATGGGTCCTGGCTTTTGCTTGCCGGCCTGGAGGAGAAAATTGAGGCGGAAAGAAAGAAGAACGAACTGCAAATGATTTTGCTAAGGAAGGAGATCGGTCATGCCGGATGAAAGATCGGAACAGGAATATCTTGACCAGCTTCAGGAATACAAAGACCGGGAGCTGGAGATAGTCCGGGAAGCGGAAGCCCGGAGACATCAACTGGAGGCCCAATATTCCGAGCTGACCCGCAAGGTCAAACAACAGGACCTGGCCGCGGAAATGACCGCGTTCAAGTCCGCGGCCGGGTCCATGGCCAAATCGCTCGGCTTGGGCATCAAGCAGCAGGCCATGATCATGATCCCATTCGAGATCGCCGAGGCCACCAAAGAGATGGCGGCTTTCTTCTCCACCAAGGACCCCACTCACCTCGCGGCCTCGCTCAAGCACATGCTCGCGGTCAAGCAATACGCGGACGCGGCCAAGACCTCCGCCTCCGGCGGCTCCAGCGGATCGGCCGGAGCGGGATCCGCCCCGGCGGCTCCCGGCCCCGAGCAGAAAGAGCGGGTTGACCACCGGGCCCGGGTGGTGGTCAATGTCGGCGACGGCGTGGTGGTCAATCCCAAGGAATTCACCCGGAAACTGGTCGAAGGCTTGAATGAGGCTTATCGCGACAATGTCAAAATCGAGTTTGCCTAACCAGGGCGCAGCCCTGGACCGACTTCTTGCGCGTTCGCGGGTACGCGAAGCCGCGCTCTAAACGCTGGCTACCATTGGAGGTTACCGATGACTCAAAATGCAAAGCCGATCATTTTATGGGACAATTTGCTCGCGCGGCCGGGCGCGGTCATAACCGCGACCAGCTCCGATCCGGATCATCCGGTCGAATACCTGGCGGACTGGCGCGAGTACCTGACCTGGCAAGCCGGCTCCGGTTCTCTCCAAAATATTGAGCTTGACCTGGGGTCCGCGCAGGCCGCGGACACGCTCGCAATTTATCAGCACAATCTCCATTCCGCCGGAATAACCGGCGTGACGCTTTACGGCTCCGACAATGGAACCGACTGGACGCAAGTGGTTGAACATCCGGTGGATTCGGATGCGCCGATCTTGGAAACTTTCAATGCGGCCGCTTATCGTTATTTCAAACTGGCCCTGGCCGTGGGCGGCGAACCCGCGGAAATCGGGCTGCTCTTTATCGGCGGCCGGCTCCAGTTTCCCTCCTGGCCCGCGAGCGGGTTCGACCCGAACCCGGAAGAGCAGGCCCTCGAGCGTGCCCGCTCGGAAGAAGGCTTTTTGCTGGGAACAGTTTTGAAATACGAGCGCCGCCGGATCCAGTTGTCCTTCTCCCATTTATCGGACTCATGGGTCCGGGAAAATCTCATCCCCTTCTGGGATGCGCATATCCCCAGGCCCTTCCTGTTCGCCTGGGATTGCCTGAATCATCCGGAGGAAATTTATCTGGTGGAAATCTCGGAGCCCAAAAGGGAACTGCCCTATAACCCGGTTTTCCGATCACTGCGCCTCGAACTGGAGGGAAGGGTATGAGGGCCGGGGAACTTGAAACCGTGAACGGAGCAATAAATGGAATTTGACCAGATCAAAGACGCGCTCGAACGCAAGCCGGTATGGCTGCTAAAAATACATCTCGACCAATGCTCGAATACCTTCGGGCAGGCCCCTTGCGTCGCATCCGGCGAAACCTGTTACTACACTTACAGTTCCTGCCAGGACCGGCTGCATTACTCGAAAAGCGAGTATATCTGGAAGTTCTCGGCCCGGGACCACCTGCTGCCCGGCTCGCTCCCGCTGCTCGAGAAAGTCGGATACCTCCCCCTCGAGATTGATCCCAAATACAACCTCGCCCGGCGGGGCGAAATGACCCTCGAGTTGTCCGATGACCGGCCGCTCCATTTTTCCGCGCCCGGCAAGAGCGTAAGCCGGACCGAGGCCGCAGGCACTTTCTGGAAAAACCTGCTGGCCCGCAATCCCAACTACTATCATCGGCTGGCGGAAGTTTATCTTGGGTTCGAGGGCCTGGCCGAGGAGGGATTCCGGCTCTTCTTCCGGGGGTTGATCGAGAAAATCGAATACCAAGACTTCGGGGTCGTGCTCACGGTGAAGGACCTGCTCAAAAACCTGGACCGCTTGAGCCACCCCAAGGCCAGCGACAATTGCAAGTTCGCGCAAGACTACACCGGCGGCTCGAGCGCCAAGGTCTATCACGGGGACGAGCTTTCCGGCTGGGGCATCATAAAATCGGAAGGCGGTAAATACCTCAAGTTTTCCGGCAAGGCCGGCCCGGACGGGAGCGGGGTCTGGACGCTCCAGAATGCGGCCTATGGTTTCGGAAGTTCGGGCACGGTCCAGGCCGGAAAAATGGCCAAACAGGTCCTGGTCTACGCGCGGGACAATAACGGCCTGGATGAAGGATTTTCCGCGGACTGGATTTTGCTGGACCTGATTTGCGAGCGGGGCCGGATCAAAGCCGACTACCTGCAGACGCTGGATTCCGGAGCGACCCTGAGTTCGGCCATAACCGCGGAAGCCACTTCCATTCCGGTCTCGGATGCCGGTCTGTTTCCGGATCAAGGCGTCATCAAAATTGACAGCGAACTGATCATCTACAAAGGCAAGAACGGCAACAACCTGGTGCTTGAAGGAACGGGCGCCGGCAATCCGGTTCCGCTCTTTTACAAGCATTTCCGCGGGGCCTTTCGCACCGCCTCCGCGGCGCATGACTCGGGCGCCAAGGTTTATCTTCCCCGCATCACTTTTGAGGCGATGAACTGGCTGGCCGGCGCCCGCTTCCGCGCCGAGTTCGAGGAACCCAAAAAGACGCAGGAGTTACTCAATCAAATTTGCGAACAGGCCCTGGTCCAATGCTGGCAAAACGAGGAATCCTCAATAGACTTCCGGGCCATTTGCCCGCCTCAGCCCGGCTCGGCCCTCAAAGAATTGAACGACCGGGAACATCTGCTCGACCAATCAGTTTCCGTGCTGGACGACCGCGAGTTGCAGTCGAGCCGGGTGATTGTTTATTACAAACCTTCGGAAGTGGATGCGGGCACGGAGCCGAAGAAGTATTTGTCGGCCCTGGTGGAGATTGAGGAAGACATTGAAAATGAGAACTGGCTGGGGGAGGAGAAGCCGAAGATTTTTTTCGCCAACTGGATTTATCAATCCGTTGAGGCATCCGCATTGTCCAGCCGGTATTTGCTGAGATACAAGCAGGGCGCGCGCCAACTTAAATTCCAGCTTGAACTCAAGGATCTGGACCTGCAAGTGGGCGATCTGTTCTGGGTCAAGACCGGCAAAATCCTGAATGAGCAGGGCGAAAAAAATCGGCTCCTGTTTCAGG
>CAIUDS010000287.1 GCA_903897985.1 uncultured delta proteobacterium | reverse complement strand
GTATCTGGCCGTCGGGGCTTTGAGCAGGGAGGCCGCGGTCCAGGAGTCCAGCGTCGGATCATATTTGCCCCCGGAAGATAAGGGAATGTTCTGCTGGTTTCCTCCCCAGACAATCATCTCGCTGCCGGTCCAAACCGCCGTGGCCATGTGCCTTCCGTCCGGCGCATTGGTCGTGGAGGTGGCGACCCAGGAATTGCCGATCGGATCATATTTTCCGCCGGTGAACAAATAATTCGGAGAAACGGATCCGTTATATCCTCCCCAGACAATCATCACCGGGGTAGCCAAGCCGGTGGCCCAGACCGCGGCATGTCGGCTCCGGGCGTCGGGCGCGTTGGTGGTGGGAGTCGGGGTCCAGGAATTTCCCGCAGGATTATATCTTCCCCCCGTGTTCAGACTATTTGATTCGTCATATCCGCCCCAGACGATCATTTCCGTGCCGGTCCAAACCGCGGTATGCAATTCTCTTCCCGCAGGCGCCCCGGTGGTGTTGGTCCCGGTCCAGGTATCGGCCACCGGATCGTACCGGCCGCCACTCGAGGTCACGAAACCACCGTATCCCGCCCAAATAATCATCTCGGTTCCAGTCCAGACCGCTGAATGGTCATATCTCACCCCAGGGCTATTGGCTGTATTGGTAGCGGTCCAAGCATTGGTCGCGGGATCATATTTCCCGCCGCTATTCAGCCACCCGCCTGTCCCAGCCATTCCTCCCCAGACAATCATCACCGGGGTAACCAGTCCGGTGGTCCAGACCGCCGTGTGCAGGTGTCGTTCCGAAGGCGCATTGGTTGTGGAAGTCGGGGTCCAGGAATTGGTGGAAGGATTATATCTTTTCCCAGTATTGAGCACAGTCGAATTGGCCAGTCCTCCCCAGACGATCATCTCGGAGCCGGTCCAGACCGCGGATTGCTCCTCCCTGGCCGTAGGCGCCTTGTCGGTGGAGATCGCGAGCCAGACATCCTGAATGCTCCAGCTATAAGTCGCCGGGGTCCGGTCGCTTTTACCGGTGGCGGTATCCGTGGCTTTGACATTGAAAATATGATCGCCGCCCACCTGGTTTTTATAACTCTTGGGCGAGGCGCAGGCGCTCCACGCTTTGCTGTCCAACTGGCATTTGAAGGTGCAGGCCGGCTTGTTGCACTTGAATTTGAAAGTCGCCGTGGTGGAATTGGAGGGGTCCGCTGGCTGGGAAGTGATGGTGGTATTCAACGGCGCCGCCGCATCGCTCAGCCCCGTCTCGAAGACTGGGGCCTGCCCTCCGGCTTCATCCGGAGCTCCCTCTCCGCAGGCGAAGAACAAAGCCAAAAGAAAAAAACAGGATGCGAATCCAACCCTTTGCCACCCGGCCCTTTGTCGCATTATCGTCCTCCTTTGTGGAATCGTCGCTTTGCTCAAATCGTGCCCGCTTTCCCAAAGGTTGTCAAGAGAATGATTCGCAGACCGTTTAACAATCTTAAAATCGCCTAGGACCGACCGGCAAGTTTAAAAACCGGTTGAAGCGATAAGCGAGAGGTGATAGGATAAAAAATCCGGAGGTATTTGATGAAGGGAAACATTTTGGATGCGGGCGGAATCCGGGTCGGACACGCTTCCGACTTCGAGAACGGGACCGGCTGCACCGTGCTGGTGTTCGACAAGGCCGCGGTGGCGGGGGTGAACATCTGCGGGTTTGCCTCGGGCACGCGCGAGCTGGACTGCTTAAGCCCGGACCATATCACGCCCGGGATCAACGCCATCTGCCTTGCCGGCGGCAGCGCCTACGGCTTGGCCGCGGCGGACGGGGTGATGAAATGCCTGGAAGAGCAGGGGATCGGCTACTCGGCAAGGGTGGCCTTGGTCCCGATTGTGCCGGCCGCGATCATTTTCGATCTGAGCTTCAAGAACGCGAAGGTCCGTCCGGACGCGGCCATGGGATATGCGGCCTGCCGGGCCGCGAGGTCGGATATGATGGAGCAGGGCAGCGTGGGCGCGGGCACGGGCGCGAGCGTGGGGAAGCTGTTCGGGCAGAAGGGCGCGGTCAAGAGCGGGATCGGGAGCGCGAGCATTTCCGGCTCGGACGGCCTGGTGGTGGCGGCGCTGGCGGTGGTGAATAATTTCGGGGATGTGCTCGATTACCAGACCGGGAAAATCCTGGCCGGTTGCCGCGACCCGCAGACCAATCAGTTCGTGGACATCACCCGTATCCTGGCCGGCGCAACCAAGCCGCGGGAAACGCCGGTGGGCGAGAACACCAACCTGGCCGTGATCTGCGCCAACGCGAAGCTGGACAAGGTCAAGGCCGGCATGCTCGCGCGCATGGCCCAGGCCGGGTTCAGCCGCTCGCTCTCTCCGGTCCATTCCACCTTTGACGGCGACCTCATTTTCGCCGCGAGCACCGGCGAACTCGAGGCCGAGATCAACCGGCTCGGGATTTTGGCCGCGGAAGTGCTGGCAAGAGCGGTGAACAATGCGGTGCTCAACGCGGACGGGCTCGGGGCCCTGCCCGCGCTGAAAGATTTGAAATCATCCATCCCTGAGCCGGCCGGGGGCAATAATTGAGCAACCGCGATTTCAAACCTCGCTTTCAGATTACCGGCCGGATTACCGAGGGCCTGAGTCGGATCGAGCGCGCTCGCGGGTTCCTCGAGGCGGCCAGGCTGTCGGAAGCTTGGGTCCGGGACCTGGCCGGCCGGGCGCTGAAATTGGAAGCCCACTACACCACGCATATCGAGGGCACGCATTTGACCCTGGAACAGTCGGAAAAACTTTTGGCCGGCGGAAAAGTCCGGGGCGCGGACCCGGAGGATGTGCGGGAACTGCTAAATTACCGGGGGGCTTTTGAATTGGTATCGAATTATCTGGAGAGCGGCGAGCGCATCACCGAAGGGCTGATCCGGGAAATCCACAAGCAATTGGTCGCCGGGGTCAGGGGCGGCAGCGCCCGGCCGGGAGCATATCGCCGGGTGCAGAATTATGTTGTTAACTCGGGCACCGGCGAGGTGGTCTATACGCCGCCGGCGGCGCTTATGGTCCCGCTCATGATGGCCGAACTGGTCGAGTGGCTGAACCGGGATAAGGAAACTCATCCGGTTTTGGCGAGCGGGGTCGCTCAATTCCAGCTCGTGCATATTCACCCGTTCCTCGATGGCAACGGCCGGGTCTCCAGGCTGTTGTCAACCCTTTGCCTTTACCGCGCGGGGTATGACTTTAAAAGGCTTTTCAGCATCAGCGAATACTATGACCGAGACCGGTTCCGATTCTACCGCGCCCTCCAGAGCGTGCGCGAGAAGGATATGGAGATGACCGGCTGGCTCGAATATTTCGTGGAGGGGCTTGCCACGCAGTTGAACGAGGTCAAGAATAAGGGGGAAGGCGCAATCAAGCGCGAGGCGCGGGCAAGGAGTCATAAACTTAATGCTCGACAGGCTCAAGCGCTGGGCTATCTTTTGGAGCAGGGCGCCATGGCCATCAGGGATTACGAGGCCATGTATCCGAAGCTGAGCC